>JAISIU010000312.1 GCA_031261885.1 Bifidobacteriaceae bacterium | reverse complement strand
GGAAAAGCGACGGGGTCGGCATCCGAGATTCAGTCAGACACCGGCCTCGTCGCGTCCACGGGGCCGCGCCCCAACGTCTTCAATGAGAATGCCCAGGCGGGCCGGCACCGCGCCCCTTCGGTACCTGCCCCCCTGGGCATCTTGCTATGTATGACGCACGAGCCCCCCGAATAGTTCCCGCGCCGAGCCCGGTTCTGAACGCCCCAATGCAGCGTGCCCGTGGACGCGGCATCGTGCGCCTCCCCATCGTTCACGGACCCGGTCCGGGAGGACGATGACGCGGCGCACCCTTGGTGGTGAGGTGCGGCATCGTGCGTCCCCAAACGGCGAAAGGGGCGGCCCCGCGGCGCTGGTGTGCGCTGCGGGGCCGCCCCCGGTGTTCACTCCCCCGGGGTCATGGGGTCGGGGCGTGATCGATGACCTTCAGGGCGCCGGGCAGGAACAGGGACACGCCCTGGTACGTGGCGTCCTCGGGCCGCTCGATCGCGACGTCGTAGAGGCCCGGGCGGGTCGTGTCCGCCGCCTGGCCGTCCACCGTGTACGTGACCGTGAAGCCCGTCACGCCGGCCGGTACGCCGAGGATCTGGAACCGGGCCTGGCCGGAGCCGGCGACGACCGTCTGCTGCGCCTGCGAGACGGGCAGCGGGGCCTTCGCCTCGAACACGGCCTGGATCGTGTGGTCGGAGCCGACCTGGCTGAGCACCTGGTCGCCCGGCTGGGTCAGCGCGCTGGCCCCGTCGAGCCGGTAGCCGGCCAGGCGATAGCCCGGCGCGGGCGTCGCGGTGAATGCCTGGCTGCCGCCATCCGGGACGTAGACCGTACCCGCCGGCGCGATCACGCCGCCGCCCGTCGCGGTCGCGTCGATCTCGTGCAAGTCGGTGCCGTCCGGGCCCGCCACGTAGAACTGGGCGGCCGATGACGTGCCCTTCCGGTAGTTGGCATCGCCCGAATAGGCCGCGGCCACCTGGTACGAGCCGACCTCGAGCGTGCCGGTGCCGAGCGTGACGGCCACGCCCATGCCGCCGGCCAGCGGCTGGGAGATCGGGTCGCCCTGGGGCACGGGCTTGCCGGACTGGTCGATGCGGTACAGCTGGAACGACATCGTGCCCGTCGGCAGCGTCGACGGCACGGCGTTCGCCACGGTGGCGGTCGCCTTGAGCTTGTCGCCCTGGCGGATGTCGCGCGCGCCGAACGGCGCCTGGATGCCGACGCCAATCTGCGAGGAGACGTTACCGAGCTGGACCGTCACGGGATCCGAGTAGGCGCTGTGGTCCTTGCCGTCCACGAGCTGGGTGGCGAGGCAGCGGTACCGCGTCAGGTCGTCGAGCGTGACGCGGCGCAGGTCGTAGTTCTGCTCATTGGCCCCCTGGATCGGCTTCCACTTGGTGCCGGTCCAGCGCTCCCACTGGAACTCCGTGACCGGTTTGCCGCCGACGCCGACGGCCGTGACGCCCATCGGCGCGTCGCCGCCGAGCATCGTCGTGACGGCCGCGGCGTTCGCGGTGACGACGGGCACGCCCTCGGCCTCCGGGGTCGCCACCTGGACGGCCGGGGTGCGGGCGGAGAACTTCCGCTGGGTGACGCTCTCGCCATCGGACTCCGTGCGCAGCGCGAACTGCTGCTTGACGCCCGGCGCCAGGTTGCTGATCGTCATGAGCGTCTGGCCCGCTGGGACGCGGGCACCGGCCTGCGGCACCCAGTCGCCGTTCACGAGGCGTAGCAGCTGGTAGGCGGTGGGAGCGGGGGCCCCGGCGGTGGCCGGCGGCTCCTCCCACGCGAACGTCGCGCCGTGGGCCGTGACGTCCTCGGCGTGGAAGTCGCGCGCCGTCGGGACCGCGGAGGTGACGTTCTTCGTGGCGTACGTGATGTACGGCACCGTCGAATCGCCGACCTTGACCATTTTCTCGAGCATCATCCAGCTGAAGCCGTACGGCTCCGGGCTCGGGATCTCGGAGATCTCGGGGAAGGCGTGCACCTTGCCCGTGAACTCCGAGCCGTTGAACTGCGTGGTGGCTTTCGCCGTCGCGTCCTCTGAGCCCATGACGGCGCCGGCCGAGACGCCCCCAGCGCCGCCGCCGAACTTGAAGCTGATCTCGGTGGAGGACTCGGTGGTGTGCTCGTCCTCGGTCTCGATCTTCACGGCCTGACTCGTGCTCGACTCGCCCCAGCCCGGGGTCTGCCAGACACCGTCCCCGCCGCCGCCGCGGAACTGGAAGTCCTTCGGGTCATAGGCGGCGTAGGTGTCGGGACGGCCCTGCGTGTGCTTGAGGACGTCGTGGCCGATCTCCGGCAGCCGGTAGGCCTCGCTGAGCTTCTCGTAGCGTTCGATCGACATCGTGGTGCGGATCGGGTCGCGCGGGACGCGGTAGATCAGTGTGGTCGGCACGACGACCGTGCCGTCGTCCGAGGGCACGTAGGCCGTGTAGTAGAACGTGTCGCACGGCACGACGATCAGCACGACCGAGTCCTCCTCGGCGCCGTACTCGGTGGAGAACTCGATCGACTGGCTCTGCTTGTACGAATCGGTGACCGAGCTCGTGAACTCGGATTCGGCCTCGGTTTCGGCGACCGTGATGCCGAAGAAGCTGAACTCCTCCTCGACGGAGACGTACGCGCCGATCTTCGACGTGGCCTTCGTCTCGCTCGACGAGCCCGAGCCGCCGAACTGAGTCAACTCCGTTGAGCCGAGCTTGCGGACGTGGTCGGGGTCGATGCCGTCGACATCCTTGAAGTAGGGCGGGGCCGCCAGGACCGCGAGGATGGTCGGGTCGGAGTACTGGGCCTCCCACCGGTCGAACACGAACGTCGTGGCGTCCGCGTCCGTATTCAAGAACGCATGCGCCTGAACACCACCCTTGTTGACGATGACGGGCTCAGCGGCGGCCGAGGCGAGCGTCACCTGCATCGAGCCGCCGGAGTAGAGGGTGACGCCGACCGTGCCGGCCGGGCCGCCATCGTGCTCGACGCCGGAGGCCGCGCTGACGGCGTAGGCCTGGCCGTTGTCGCTCATGTTCAGGACGTGGGAATGCACCTCGACCGATTGCGGCGTCGTCGGGACCGTGAGACCGGCCACCCAGTCGGTGCCGATCAGCTCGACGTCGCGCGCCGTGCCGCCGATCGGGGCCGCGCCGAGGCGCACGCCCTCCCCCATCCAGTAAGCGTTGGGCTCGCAATCGACGCCGCTGGACGGCTGGCTCGCCTGGTCCATGTAGTAAAGGACGTTGTTGCGCCCGTTGGCGACGCCCTCGGCGATCTTCTGCCAGTCGCCGCGGCCGGCCGGTTCCGACCAGATCTGGAGGCCGTACTGCGGGTAGAGCCCGGCCTCCGACGTGTTCCAGTCGGCCCATTGGCCGGCGCCCGTGAACCCCGCGCTGGCGAGAAGGGAGCGCTTCTCGCCGGGAATGGTGAACGCCGCGATGCCCGTGCGGTTGCCGTAGATGGTCAACGGGGAGGCGCTGTGGGAGCCGTCGCCGTAGTGGATGTCCATCTGGGAGTCGCCACCACCTGGCACGGGGTTCGGCGGGTCGTACCAACCGTACGTGCAGTCGCTCGGGTCCCAGCGCGTGTCGTCGTGGGCGAACGCGAGGTCCGGCCGGCCGTCGCCGTCAAAGTCGCCTTTGGCGAGCGAGGTGAACATGACACGGCCGATGGCGCCCGTCGACGCCGTGAGGCCGAGATCTCCGCTGGGCGCCCAGCTCGAAGCGTCGGTCCAACGTTTCGGATGGCCGCTCGCCTTCGCCTCGTCGTAGCGGAAGGCCACGACCTTGGCGCCGTTGAG
>JAISIU010000079.1 GCA_031261885.1 Bifidobacteriaceae bacterium | reverse complement strand
CCAAGCGTGCGCTATTCGGTGCTGCCGAGTGAGTATGTGAAAGCAGGGGAGAGCTGAGAAGGGTACACGTGGGATAGCCGAGGGAGAGCGGCATTGCGTTATCGGGAGAGAAGCGAGATGGGCAACGGATGGGATGAGTTCGTGGAGCGGGGGCGGCGAGTGCATGAGTGGATGGCTAGTGCGGGTGTGGGGAATGAGGTATTCCAGGTGTCTGAAATGATGACCGGGGTGCTTAACGGTGTGGCGTTACCGGCCACATCTTATGCAGTGGGATGGATAGCTGAAGACCTTCAGCGCGTAGGCCTGTGCGATCGGACTGGACTGTCGGTGGAGGTATTCTGATGAACGTGAGGGAGGCCGGAGCGGGGATAATCTGACGGGCTTGTTTGGCTATCGGCTTGCGAGCGGGGTTTGTGGCTATAATAGACGGGTCGGCGGTGAGAGTCAGACATAGGACCCGTCGGGGCAGCCGGAAGCTTGAGGGGTTGCGGCGTCGAATCGCAGGCAGGTGCCCAAAGGACAGTGTGATGGTGGTCGGGGTCGTAGCGAACGGTTGGAGTGCCTGCACTAGCAACTGGATGGAGGACCAGCGGTTTGCACATACGTCAAGGGCTAGAAATCGCGGGGCTGGGGCCTGCGTGGCTCCGACTGGGTGCTGGGCCCTGGATGGCAGCGTGGGGTGCTTCTGGCGCCAACATCGGTCGAGGCCGTCTTGAAAGAGGGCCGCCGGGCATGGGCCTGTCGGCCGCACGCGTTAGCGTCAGCGCCGCTTCCCGCAGGTGCGGCTAGCAGGACGGTTCTGGCACAAGTCAAGACGTCGGTTTGGTGGGACAGGCTACTCAACCAACCGGGGCCGGGCCTCGGTGAGACGCAAGAGGGTAATTGAAGCTGACGGTAAATATCGCACAGGTCGCCGTCTGCGGGGACGGCATTGGGATCGTCGCAGAGGCCAGCAAGTCGCGTACGGCGCGCGTGTGGGAAGACGGTAAGGTGTTCGACGAGCGGGCGGTCAAGACCAACGCGAAAGGGCGTCCGCTCTACCGGTTCACTGCGTTCGTGGAGCTGATGGGGACTCGGTTGAGCTCCGTCATCGTGGAGTCGCCAATGGAGCTGCCCGCGAACCTGCCCAGGGGCGTGGTTCTGAGAGCGCCGGTAGCGATGTCCTAACCGTGACGCATAGCCCGAAGAGCTTCGATTTGCGGACCGGGCGCACCGGCGATGGCCGTTCGCCCGGTGACAGAGCAGGATGGACCTTCACCACCCGAACCGCTGCCCCACGGCGGCCCCACAGCCGCAGTGGAAGCGGTGAATCAGCGAACTGGCGGCGGCGTTGACGGCTTGAGCGCTGAGGGCGTTATCAGCCTGCCTGCTCGATTCGCTGCCGAGCGGCGCCCGGGCCGTTGAGCGTCTTCTGAAGCTTCATCAGCATCTCGGCCGCTCGGATCTCCCGCAGGACTGCCTGGCTATCCGCTTCGGTCGGAATCATTCGGCTCTCACCGCAGGACACGTTCATGAAGACGCCGTCGCCCCACAGCGGATAGGCCGACGTGAACTGCGGTTCGCCGGTGATCCGGCTCTTACGCCAGCGCACGAACACGCACACGCCGTCGATCATCTTGCGGCGCTCGGAGTCGACACCGGTGCGGCTGGGAGTGCCGCTTGCCATGGTTTCCTCGACTGCGGCGGTGATCGTCTCGTCGTCCCACCGTTCGGGGTACTCGCTGCCGCCGGACTGGGGCATGGGTCGCTCGCCGCGCAAACGCTCGCGCTCTCGGTCCGCCAGTTCTGGCCGGGCCGCCACGAGACCACGTGCCGTCAAGTCAGATACGGCGAGGCCGAGCTCGGCCAGGACGGGCTCCAGCCAGCCGCTCACGGTCTCGCCGTCCGCCAGGTCAATGGCCTGCTCGAACAGCTTGACCACCTCAACGTCGACGCTCTCGCCGTTGAACACCGCGTTGTTCGCCAGCGACAAAACGGCCGCCCAGCTCTCACCGTAGAACCAGTCTTGTTCCGCGGACTCGATCCAGGCGGCGGGCAGCACGCCTTCGAGGTGGTCGGTCAGACCATTGAGGATGTGGTCGAGGCGATCAGGGCCTTGCAATCCGAAAAACGGCATCGTCAGTCTCTTTCTAAACGTTGTCATACTCAGTTCTCTGGGCGCGGGCATGGGCGGGACGTTCGGGGCGCGTTGGCGATGGTGGCAGAGCTTCGTTCACGATGACGTCGGCTGGACTCTGGCCTGCCGGCCCGGTCCCATCGCCACTGAACGTCAACGCGCGTGCTGCCTTGCGTCTTCCGATCCACGAGGCGTTTGCCGCGAAGCGGCGACGCGTGTGGCGACTGCTCTGGAGAACTGGGCCGTGGGGGTGCTGCGTGCCGGAGGCGCCAGCACCGGGGCCGCGCCGCGCCGCCCGCAAGCGGCCATTTCGACAGAAACGGCCGCACGAAGGCGCGGCCGAACAAGCAACGAGCCGCCTATCAGAATCGAACTGATGACCTATTCATTACGAGTGAATCGCTCTACCGACTGAGCTAAGGCGGCCTGCCGGCCCAAGTGGACCAGCGCGTCTACTGTAGCGGACCGGTGCCCGTTTACCCAACTCAAGCGGCCCGTACCCGGACGTTCGCCGCCGAACCTGGCTCGCGGCATCGGGCACCGTTCCAGCCAAACCCGGCCCACCGGCATCGGGCATCCCGTCCCGCCTACCGGACTGCCGAAACCCGCGGGTCAGCAGGTGGTGCCCTTGGCCGGGACGGTGCCCTTCACGAGGAACGCGCCCGCGGTGTCGTTGATGCACGTGTTGTTGCCGAGCGCCGTGTGCCCCTCGCCCTTGTACGTCACGAGGAACCCCGAGGCCAGCTGCCCCGCCACCTTCACGGCCTGCTGGTACGGCGTGGCCGGGTCGCCCGTGGTGCCGACCACCATGATTGGCGCGGCGCCGTTCGCGGCGATCGCGTGCGGCGTGAACGTGGCCGGGTAGGGCCAGTTCCCGCACAACCCCTGCCCGTAGGAGAAGTACTGCCCCAGGACCGGCGCGCCCTGCTTCAGCTTGGCCGCCCACGCGTCCATGTTGGCGCGCGAGGCGTCGGTCGGGGAGTCGAGACAGCTGATCGCGTCGAACGCCTCGATCATGTTGTCCTTGAACTTGCCGTCCGAGTCACGGTCGTAATACTCGTCCGCCAAATCCATGAGCTGGGTGCCGTCGGAGTCCTCGGCGGCCGAATCGATCGCGTCGGCCAGGTCCTCCCACATCGAGGTGTCATACATGGCCTCGATCACGCCCGTGACGGCGTCCGTCAACGACAGCTTCCGCCCCGTGTAGTCCGTCTTCAGCGGCTTGGCGCCCGCGGCGTCGAACACGCTCTTGATCGTGTTCATGCCCTTGTCGACGTTGCCCTTGAACGGGCAGGACTTGGCGTACTTCGTCTCGCACCATTTGACGAACGTGCGGGCCTCATTCTCGAACGCCACGGCCTGGTTGTAGCCGTCCTGGTCGGAGCTGTCCGCCGGGTCCACGACGCCGTCGAGGATCATACGGCCCACCTTCGTCGGGAAGTCCTCGGCGTAGAGCTGACCGAGGAACGTGCCGTAGGAGAAACCGACATAGTTGAGCTTCTGGTCGCCGAGCGCGGCCCGCATCACGTCCATGTCCTTCGCCGTTGACTCGGAATCGACGTACTGCAGCACGGGCCCGGTGTTCTGCTTGCAGGCGGCCGCGAAATCCTGGTCCACCTTCGTCATCTCGGCGAGCCCGGCGTCGTCGAACGACTTGGGCCAATAGTCGAAGAACTGGTTCAGCTGGGTGTCGTCGTAGCACTTGACAGGTACGGACTCGCCGACCCCGCGCGTGTCCCACGACACCAGGTCATAAGAGTCGACCACGTCCTGGCTCAGCAGCATCGGCATGTAGGAGAGGAAATCGACGCCGGAGGCGCCCGGTCCGCCCGGGTTCGTCAGCAGCGAGCCCAGGTGTTTGACGCTCTTGTCCGTCGAGACGATCCGGGCCATCGCCAGCTGGATGCGCTGCCCGCCCGGGTCCGCCCAGTTCATCGGCACCGTGATCTTGGCGCACTGTTCGCCGTCCGAACAACTGGTCCAGTCGAGGACCTGGTTGTAGTAGTCCTGCTCCGTCCAGCTCGGGGCGTTCGGGTCCGGCGCGTCCTTGCCCAGCGTGGCGGCGCCGCTGCCGGAAACGCTGGCGGACGCCGAGGCGGCGTACGCGGAGGTGCTGGGCGGCGAACCCGGGGAGGGAGGCATGCTCGGTGCTTTGGGGGCGTCGCCGCAGGCGGGGAGGGTCAGGATCATGGCTACGGCAAGGGCGGCTACCGTCCAAAGACGTTTGCGCATGCGTCCACTCTTCCACATCCGCCAGGCCGCCCGCCAAACGTTGGCGTACGTGGCCGATGCCGGAACGCGCCGGGACGGGACGGTCACCCGGGTGGTGGGCCGGGCGGGGCGGCGGACGTCCGATGCCGGAACCCCCGTTGGGTGCGCCGGTTCGGGCCGGGTGCTGGGCCGGTCAGGCGGGCCGCGTGTCCGCGTAGGCGAGGTCCACGGCCATCGCCTCGACCGCGAGGGCCGGCGTCACGTTCATGCCGAGCCGGGTGCGGGCCTGGCCGATGGCGTCGAGCCGCCTGAGCGTGGCCGCGACCGAACTCGTCTCCGCCGCCTGCGCCAGTTCGCGCGCGCGGGACTGGTTGATCAGCTGCACGCCGGCCCTGGTCTGCAGCACGAGGACGTCGCGGTAATAGCTGAGCAGGTCCACGAGGTTGCGGTCGAGCGTGTCGCGCAGCACGCGGCGGGTGCGGCCCTTGATCTCCTTGTCGAGGGCCGTCAGCTGGGACCGGATCTGCGCCGGGACTCGGGCGCCCTCCTCGACGCCGAGCGCCTGGCGCAGCTCGGCCTTCTCGCGCTCGCCGCGCTCCTCGTTGGTCGTTTTGGCGGCTTGGCCGGCGGCGTCCACGAGCCGGCCGGCGGCGATCACGGCCGTGCCGACGCTGCGCGCTTCGGTGGCGAGGGCGAGCGCCTGGTCGCGGCGCTCGCGGGCCGCTGGGTCGCGGGCCAGCCGGCGCGCGATGCCGATGTGGCACTGGGCGGCCAGCGCCGAGGTCCGGGCGATCTCCGGGTCGACACCGTCGCGGTCGGCCAGGAGGCGGGTGACGGCCTCGACGCTCGGGATCCTGAGGCCGACGTGCCGGCAGCGCGACCGGATCGTGGGCAGCACGTCGCGCGGCGACGGCGTGCACAGGATCCAGACCGTCCGGGACGGCGGCTCCTCGATGGATTTGAGCAGCACGTTCGTGGTGTTCTCGGCCATCCTGTCGGCGTCCTCGACGATCACGATGCGCCACTTGCCGGTGCCCGGCAGGCGCGAGGCGGAGGCCACGAGGTGGCGCACCTCGTCGATCTTGATCTGGACCTGCTCGGTGGTGACGTGCGTGACGTCCGGGTGCGTGCCCTTGAGCACGGTCTCACAGCTGTGGCAGACGCCGCAGCCGTGGTCGGGGCATTCGAGCGCGGCCGCGAAGGCGGTGGCGGCCACGGACCGGCCGGAGCCGGGTGGGCCCGTGATGAGCCAGGCGTGCGTCATAGCGCCGTCGTCGACGGCCGCGGCCTTGAGCGGCCCGAGGCGGTCGTCCTGGCCAGTGACGGCCTCCCACACGCTCATGGCCTGGGCTCCCGCTCCACCGTGACGGGCCAGTGAGCGGCGAGCTCGGCGGCGGCCGCGCGGGCGGCCGGCGTGGACGGTTGGGCGGTGGCCGGGGCGGTGGGCGCGGCCGGGGCCGGTGGCCGGCCCGGCAGGTTCCGCGCCTCGCTGCGCTCAACGAGCGGCAGCACGGCCGCGAGCACATCGGCGTGCACCCGCCCGATCGGCAGGCGGGCGTCGATGACGGCGTAGCGTTCGGGCGCGGCCTGGGCCAGCGCCCGGTAACGCCGGTTGACACGCTCAG
>JAISIU010000290.1 GCA_031261885.1 Bifidobacteriaceae bacterium | reverse complement strand
TGCACGTGTCGGACCTTCACCTGACGGGGTCGCGGGCCAGCTGGCGGCGGGCCCGCTGGGTCCGTTCCCTGGCCGGGGCCGGCGCGGACGCCGTGGTCCTGACCGGTGACAATTTCGGCAGCCCGGCCGGGCTGGCCCCCCTACTGTCCGCGCTCGCCCCATTCCTCGCCTCCCCCGAGTTCCCCTTGTCTCCCGAGTCCCTCGCCTCCCCCGAGCCCCCCTCCCCTGAGCCCTTTCCCCCTCCGGGCGTGGAGGCTGATGGCACTTTTAGGGCCGGAAATCAGCCATTAGCCTCCACGCCCGGATCTGGTAGGGGCGGCGGGCTGCCCGGGGCCTTCGTGTTCGGGTCGAACGACTACTACTCGGGGCGGGTCGTCAACCCGCTGGCCTATCCCGCCCGGCGGCTGGCGGATAGCCTCGCCGGGCGTCGGGCCGCGCCGCGCTCGGGCGACGGGTCGGCCGGGACCGGCCGCCACGTGCCGGACCTGCCGACGGCCCAGCTCAGGGCCGCGTTGCTGCGCGGCGGCTGGCAGGACCTGAACAACGCCCGGGGCCGGTTCCGTTTCCCGGGCGTGACGCTCCGCCTCGTGGGGCTCGACGACCCCCACATCGGCCGCGACCGCTTGCCGGCGGCCCCGGCCGTGCCCAGCCCGGGGCCCCTCCTCCCGGCCGGACACGCTCCCCGCGCGCACCACGCCGCGGCCGCGCGCCCGGGAGACAACCCCGGCTCGGCGAGCGAACCGCCCGACGTGTGTCTCGGCATCGTGCACGCTCCCTACCGCCGGGCGCTGCGCGCGCTGGCCGGCGCGGGCGCCCGGCTGATCCTGGCCGGGCACACGCACGGCGGCCAGGTCTGCCTGCCCGGCCACGGCGCGCTCGTGTCGAACTGCGACCTGCCGCCCGCGCTCGCCTCCGGGCTGCACCACTGGCCGCTCGGCGCCGAACCTGGCGCACAGGTGTGGCTGCACGTCTCCGCCGGCCTCGGCACGTCGCAGTACGCGCCGCTGCGTCTGGCCTGCCCGCCCGAGGCCACACTGCTGCGGCTCGTTTCGGCCCGCTGACCTCCGGTTTTCTTATGCGCCCTAACCCAGACGGGTGAGACCCCTACCCCTGAGGGGTGAGCGCCAAGTTCACGCCCTGGCGCGATGTGCCCGTGACCTGCTGTTTCGTAGTTTTGAGACGTGGGAAGAAAGTGCTTCGCGGCCGGCCTGGCCGCCCTCGTCGCAGCCGCCGGCCTGGCCGGCGCGAACGTCTGTGGATCGGCCGCCGCCGCGCGGGCCGCGATCGTCACCGACGGTGCGCTGCCAGCCGCGAACGTCTCCTATGACCTGACCGCCGGCGGCGGGCTCGGCCTGGCCGCCCCGGCCGGCCAGATGGGCGATGCCGGCGCGCCGGCGGGATACGAAGTGGCCGTCGACGGCGACCTTCAGACCGCGGACCGGATCGCCGTCATCGTGCCCGGCGTTGGCGGCAACTTCGAGGGCGCCGAGCTGCACGCCGAGGCGCTGCAAAACGAACTGACTCAAATAGGCGTCAGCGGCGACACGTCCGCGACACTGCCGACCTCGTACCGGACGGCAACGATGGCCCGCGTCGAAACGGCCACGGCCAACGGTGCCATGGGCGGCGTCGAGTCCGCCACGCGGCGCACCACGACCGGCACGGTTCCGGCGGCCACACTCCTGGGCGGCGGCACGGCCGTCATCACGTGGCTCGGGTACACACCGCCCAAGGAACTGGTCACGGCCGCCACCAGCACCGCCGGCATCACGCAAGGCGCGGCCAACCTCGCGGCCCTCCAGGACTACCTCGAACACATCCGTCCGGCCGCCCGCGTCACGTGGGCCTGCCACTCGTGGGGCACGCTGGTGTGCGCCAGCGCGCTGAACGCGGCCGACCCGGCCGCCCTCGTGCTCGTCGGCAGCCCCGGCCTGCCATACCAGACAGCCGCCGCCATGCCGACCACGGCTCCCATCTACGCGGGCCAAGGCGACCGCGACCCGGTCGCACAGGTGCCGGACTTCGACGGGCTCGGCATGGACTTCGGCACGGCCCCGGCCTCCGCCGCCTTCGGCGCCCACATCATCCCGACCGACCAGGGCTGCGGCCACTTCGACTACTTCGAGCCCGGCACCACCCAACTCGCGGCCATCGCCGCGGTCGTCGCCCGCGGCGCCTGAGGCGCCGTGATGTGCGTCAAGCGCCCAGCTCGGGTATGCTGGGACAGCTCCACGGGGTGTGGCGCAGCTTGGTAGCGCGCTTCGTTCGGGACGAAGAGGTCGTGGGTTCAAATCCCGCCACCCCGACGAGAGTCTGAGGGCCTGTGTTGTGCTGGCGCACAACCCGGGTCCTCTCTTTTTGCCCAGTGGGGGCCAGGCCCCCACGCCCCGGCCGGGGGTGAGCCCCCGGACCCCCGAGTGGGTTGGGGCCACCCCGACCCTGGCCCCCACGCCCCGGCCGGGACCGCACAGCGACCGCACCTGAGATACCATCACCTGGCACGTTGTGTTGTGCCGATGGCCATTGGGGGGCGTTGTGAGCGGGCGGGGACGGTTGGTGCCGGGGCTGTCGTTGACGGCCGTCACGGCGGTGTGGGGCTCGTCCTTCTTCATGATCAAAGGGCTCATGCGTGTCATGTCCCCGCTCGACTTCCTCGGCATGAGGTTCTTCGCGGCCGGCCTGATCGCGATGGCGTTGCTCGGCTGGCGGGTGCGCCGCGCCGCCCAGGCGGAGCGGTCCACCCGGTTCGCGGAGGAGGCCCGGCTCAGGCAGGCGGGCCTCCCGGTGCCGCGGCACCGGCGGTGGGTCCCGCCGCGCGTGTGGCGGCATGGCGCCATCGCCGGCCTGATCTACGGCACGGCGCAGATCTTCCAGACCACGGGCCTGGCCAAGACGTCCGCGTCGGTCGGCGGGTTCATCACGGGTATGTACGTGGTGTTGACGCCGTTCTGCGTCTGGGCACTGTACCGGCGGCGCGTGCGGGCGCTCACGTGGATCGGTGTGGTGCTCGCGGCCGGCGGCCTGGCCACGTTGTCGCTGCGAGGCTGGCATTTCGGCTCGGGCGAGACGTTATGCCTGGTGGGGGCGTTGTTGTACGCCATCCACATCGCCGTGCTCGGCCGCTTCTCGAAGGACGACGACCCTCTGGCGTTGGCGGCCGTTCAGCTGCTGACCATCGGCATCCTGTGCGGCATCGCTGCGCTGCCGGGCGGCGTGGCGTGGCCGCGCACGCCCATGCAGTGGGCGCAGGTGGTCTACCTCGTGCTGTTCGCCGCGATCTTGGCCCTCGTGGTCCAGACGTGGGCGCAGTCGCGCATCCCGCCGGCCGAGGCGGCCGTGATCATGACCACGGAGCCCGTGTTCTCGGCGGTGTTCGCCTGCCTGTTCGGCGGAGAGTCCGTGACGGTCCGGCTCGTGGTCGGCGGCGCGCTCGTGCTCTCGGCCATGTTCCTGACCCAGCTCCTGCCCGAACGCGGCGAACCGGATCCTCCGGGACCGGACGGACCGGACGGCCCCGACCGCCCGGCCGAGTCCGCCGGCTAGCTCAGGGCACGGTCCGGCGCCGGGCCGGGCCCAGGGCGGGCCATTAGCTGACGGTGAGTTCGAACCGGGCAGTCTTGCCTTTGGCGCGCGCGGAGATGATGGCCGTTCCGGGTTGGATGCCGTGGAGCACGCCCGCGGCGTCGACGGTCGCGACCGACGTGTCGGAGGATTTCCACGTGACGGTCACGCCTGTCGCCTTTCCGGGTTTGAGCTTGGCGCCGAGCCGGTCAGTGCCACCAGGCACGACGTTGTACTCGGCGGGTTTGCTCGTGATCGTGAGCTTCTTGAGCGTCGCGGCCTTCGTCACGACCTTGATCTTCACGGTGACGGCTGTTCCGCCGGTGGTGGCCGTCACGTAGTAGGTGGTCTTCTTCACGGCCTTGACCTTGATCTTCACGGTACGGCCCGTGGCGACGAGGACGGCGCCGGTCGCCGCTGTGGCGAGCGACTTGCCGTTGACGGTGATGTGGTCGCCGCCGTGCCTGACGCGCCAGGCCAGCCGTGATGGCGCGGCGCAGGAGTTCCACTGGGTTTCGGAGACGGCTGGCTCGACCGCGAACGGGACGGTCGCGGTGTGGCCGCGTTTGACGTAGACCGTCCGGCGGAGCGTCGCGACGGAGCGTTGTGCCAGGGCTTGGGTGCAGCCGGCCGGCGCCGCGGCGCCGGCGTTGGCCGATGGCGTCGCGGCCCGGCCCGGTGCGCCGCCCGAGCCACTGGTGCCGGAGCCGCCGCCGCCCGATGGCGGCGCGGTTGTCGTGGCGGGTGCCGTGGGCGTAATCGTCG
>JAISIU010000251.1 GCA_031261885.1 Bifidobacteriaceae bacterium | reverse complement strand
AGAAACGCGCGGTGTACGTGGAACGTGCCGAGGACGGTATGAGCTGGGTCAAGGCACTCATGCGGGACGCCGATGCGCAGCAGCTGAAGTTGCGGCTGACGCGGGCCGCCAAGGCACTGCCGTCCACGGACCCCCGGAGTTTGAGCCAGCGTGAGCTCGACATTCTGCGCGCCGGGCTGCTCGGGGCTCCGGCCGGGTCGGAGGGGCCGGAGGGGTCCCACGTGCTGGGCCATGGCGCGGTGGCGCCGGCCGGTTCGGAACCGGTCCCAGGCGTCGCTGCCGTGGGCGGCGGGAGCGGCGATGACGCTCGCGCGGGCAGTGCTGTGGGGAGCACTGCGAGGAGCGCTGTGGGGAGCGCCGCGGGCGGCGGCGACCGTGCGGGCGCGGCCTTCGCCGTGTCGGGGCCCGGTGAGCTGCTGATCGTCGCGCCGCACAAGACTTTGAACGACGGCTCAGGTGGCGGGGAAGGGTCCGAGGAGGGCTCACCGGGCTGGATCGTCGGCGCGGGAGCGCGCGCCGGACAGGTGGCGCCGCAGGGGGTCCGCGCCCTGGGCGCACGGCACGGACACCGCGGCATCCGAGTCGATCCGGCCAGCGGCCGTCTCGTGTCGGTCGAGGCGCGTGGCGCGGCCGCCCGGGTCGGCGGCGGCGTTGGCGAAGCCCATGGGGGCCCAGTCGCGGGTGGGCGCGGGGGTGGACCCGGGACCCCGGAGACCTGGATGAGCGAGACCCTGTGGTGTGACTCGTACATGCCGTCACCGCTGCTGCGGCTCGTCGTGAACCTGCGCGACCAACATTGCCGGTTCCCCGGCTGTGGTGTGCCGGCCACGGAATGCGACATCGACCACGTGGCGCCGTTCAACGAATGGGCCCCATGCGCCGAGCAAACAGTCGCGTCCAACTTGCATGCGCTGTGCCGCACGCATCACCGCGCCAAACACCGCGAGGGCTGGCGGGTGCGCCGCGACCCGACAACCGGGCGCACCGACTGGACCTCGCGCTCCGGCCAGCGCATCGCGGTGCCGGCGGCCACGCTGCCACGGGGTTGCGACCGTTTGGTCGTGGCCGGGGGCGTCGGCGGTGGCCGTCGCGTCAACCGGAGTGGATCGGGTCTAAGGATTCCAGTGCGCCGTGGGATCGGCGGAACGGGTGCCGGCATCGGCACCGGCAGTGGTAGCGGCGAGAGCGACGAGCCCGGATGACACGGTCGCTAAGGGCCAATGCATGAGATGGAGAGGCGGCGTTCGCGGTCGTGTCTGTCGCGGGTGCCGCGGGGCTGACACGGTCGCCAATGGTTAATGCGTGGCAAGCAGGGGAGCAATCGTGCTGGTCAACCGGCTGCCGGAGGCTTGAAGACGACATCGGCCCCGGACTTGTTGATCGCGGAGCCCTCAAGCGCGGAGGCTGTGAAGCGGGCCGTCCACACCGTTGTGCCCGTGCCCACGCTCATGTCGGCGCACCCGACCCAGAGCGCGCCGTCCGGGGCCGGCGCCAACCGGTCCGGTTGACAGTCGCTCGCGACCAGCGTGCGGTGGATCTCATCGAGGCTGCCCGCACGGTACTCGACGAGTGCGCCATCGCCGGCGTCATTCTGGTCCGCGATCCACACGTTGCCTGCGCTGTCCGTCGTCGCGGCCGCAGGTTCCGTTGATCCGAGCACTGTGGCGCAGCCATAGAACGGGTGAGCGGGTTGACCCGTTGAGCTGTAGGCAGGTGGGGCAGCAGTGAGGGAGCCAGAGCAGCGTATGAGGGCGGGCGGGTCATCGTCGTTCTCATAGGTGGCTAACCAGACGCCGCCGCTCGTGTCCACCGTGATCGCCGCTGGCCCACCGATCTCGGTGATGGCGGCCCGGGCCGCGTAGTAGTGGACCGTGCCCCTGATACTGCCGGGGGAATACGCCAGGGCCTGGCCGTCGGGTTCGTCGTTCCAGACGGGCACGCCGGCCCAGATGTCGCCGGTCGGGGCGATCGCGATGGTCGAGACGCCGTGGAGGCCCGTGACGCTCGCGGTGGCGTCCGCCGCGTCGACCACGCCGTGGGTCAACGATGCGGGGGTGAACTCCTCGAGCTGTCCGGCCGAGCCGTCGGCCACCCATAAATCGCCGTGGCCGTCCACAGCGGCCGCGTCGAGCTCGCGACCGCGCCAGGCGGCCGTTGGCGCGTCCCCCGAGCCATCGACGGGATAACGCAACAGCAGGGCCCCACCGCCATGGGCTTCGGCCGCGATCCAGACGCCCTTCGTTCCATCAGCGGCGGCGACGCCGTCGATCCACGCGATTTTAGGGATCTCGGCGGGGCTGATGGCGGGCGTGGCGGATTCGCGGGTCGGCGCGTGGCTGAGAGCTCCGTTCGGGCCGGTGCTTGAGCCCCTCGCGGTTCCGGTGGCTCCGGAAGGCCCCGCGGTGGCGTCAGAGCCGCTGTTGGAGAGCGCGTCCGGCGTGGGCTTCGAGGCGGTACTGGGGGTGGCGCAGCCAGCGAGGGCCAGCAGGGTCGCGCTCGCGGCGATCGCATGGCGAACGTGGCGAGAGCGGGACCGGCGGCACGGCGTCGCACGTGCTGGTGAACGTGTCATGTCGCCATTCAAGCCGCGCCGCGCCCGCCGTCGGGCGGGTCAGCCCGGGCTGCGCTGAACCCGCACTGAACTTGCACTAATCCCACACTGATCCCGTGCCGGACTCGCACGCGACTCGTACTGGACTGGCACCGGATCCCAGCCTGACTGGCACCAGGCAGGCACCGGACAGGCACCAGGTTGGCACCGATTGGGCACAGTGCCCACCCAGGTCCGCCACGGCATTGTCCACTTCTCCACAATTCAGGCGCGTGACCTGCGACAATGGGCAGGTGAACGACCTCTTCGCCCCCACGCCGGTCGGAATGCGCTTCGGCATCCCCGATTTCCTCGATCAGGACGTGGCCGGGCTCAACAAAAAGTACATGGGTTTCTACGACCGGATCGCCGGGCTCTACCGGCTCGCGAACATCGTGACGGGCCCGTCGATCAAACGGCAGGCCCCCGTGATGTTCCGCCCGCTCGCGCCCCGCGCGGGTGAACGGGTGCTGGAGACGTCCGTCGGTGAGGGCGACTGGTTCCGCTGGTTCCACCGTGTCGCCCCGGGAGCGCGCCTGTACGGCGCCGACCTGTCCTGGGGCATGCTCCGGGTGTGCCAGCGCAACCTGCGCCGGTGGGGTATCCG
>JAISIU010000070.1 GCA_031261885.1 Bifidobacteriaceae bacterium | reverse complement strand
CTGAGTTGCCTAACGACCCACGCCCGGGTGCGATGCCGTCAGGACCGCGTGGGCTGGGCGGGTCCGGGAATCATTGGGCCGGTGGCGTCGGCAGCTGCCCGGCCGAGACGAAGTCCGGTCCCTCGGTGGCCCACGGGGGTGTGGTGAACAGGCAATGCCAGGCCAAACCCGTGGCGCGCTTGCCGGACGCCTTCGAACCGGCCCCGCCGCCGACATCCGGGTTCCGTGCGTAAAGAATGCCTGACGTCTTGGTGGATTTGACCTTGCCGGTCAGTGTGCTGCGTTCCTCACGGACCACCCGGTAGCTCCAGCGGGTTCCGGTGACGAGGGCCAGGTCGTGGATTCCGGCGGCCCGTTGCGCGTGAGTCGTGTCACCGGCTTCGGGGTTGCACAGTTTCGGGTCGCTTCCCCCGTTCGGCTGCGTCACGGAGCTGATGTCCACGGGGCGGAGTGAGAAGCCGAGCGCGCTCGCGACGCGTTTCTCCGGAGCCCCGAGAGCCGTGGCGACTGTCGCCTGAACGGTCTGTGACCATGCTGTCGCCCCGCAACCGCCGCCCTGGGCGGGTCTGCAGTCCTCGATCACCTGTCCCGTCGGGACATCCGTTCCCGTCTTGTGCACGTCAACCACCCGGTAGGTGGTGAAAGTCATCGCGTTCCAGTCCCAGCGAGTGGCGCCGTGCGCCGCGCTCTGGATGGCGATGTCACCGATGCAGCCGAGGACGACCACCGCCAGAACGATGACGCAAATCAGCGCCGTCTTGGACCGTTTCACGGCCTGCGTTGTTCCGACCCCGTCACTGATGGCGTCCGCGCCGTTCATGCGACCTCCGTGTCAATGGCAGCAGCAGCGAATGCTCCCAGAATAAGCCGAGGGCGATCGTCACACAATGGTTTTCGCAACAGGTGAACGGCGCGCTGGCCGTCGGCCGCGGGCCGCGCGCAGGGACCTGGGACGAACCAGCGGGCACGCCGCCATCGCCCTCGCCGCCCTCGCGGCCTGCGCCACCGCCCGGGAACGCGCGTGGGGCGCCCGTCCCTCACGGGATGGGCGCCCCACGGTGCTCCATGAGCCGGCCGGGAGCCTTCAGGCCCCGACGGCTGGATTCAGGCGGCGGTTAGCCGTTCAGGCCGTCGAAGGCAGGTGGCACCTTCTTGTAGCCCTTGGACTGGATGGCGCCGATGATGATGCCGATGACCAGCCAGGACAGGCCCACGATCTTCGTGAGCCCGGGGAAGCCGGTCCACACGAAGATGAGAATCGCCATGCCGATGAACGGGCACAGCAGGTAACGCACCCACTGCTTGAACGAGTGCCGCTGGCCCTCACGGATGAAGAAGTACCAGAAGACCGCGAAGTTCAGCACGATGAACGAGCTGAGGCCGCCGAAGTTGACCAATCGAACCAGCTGGTTCGGGCCGAGGAACGAGCAGGCGAGCGTCAGGATCGCGACGACGAACAGCGAGATGTACGGGGACTTGAACCGCGAGTGCAGCTTGCCCATGGGCTTGGGCATGAGGCCGTCGCGCGCCATCGAGAACAGGATGCGCGTCACGGCGCTCTGCGCGGCCAGCGCGTTCGGGATGCCGCTCGCGATGATGACGACGGGGAACACGATCCAGTACAGGCCGGGCCCGCCGATGTGCTTGGCCATCGTGAAGAACAGGTTGGTCTCGGCGTCGGAACCGACCTTGACGTAGCTCTTGCCCTGGGCCAGCTCGCCGACCCACGTGGAGGCGATGAAGATGAGGCCGATGAACAGCAGCGACAGGAAGGTGGCTTTGCCGACGGTCTTCTCCGGCTTCTTGGTCTCCTCGGCCAGGGTCGAGATGCCGTCGAACCCGAGGAAGGACAGGCAGGCGATCGAGGCGGCGGAGGCGATGAAACCGAGGTTGATGTGCTTCGCGTCGAAGATCGGTTCGATCCAGCTGCTGACGCCCGTGCCGAGACCGTGCTTCGACAGGTAGAGGATGCCGACCACCATGAAGGCGGCGAAGGCGAAGATCTCGACCGCGAAAAAGACCCAGTCGACGGCCGCCGTGAACTTGATGCCGAGGAACGAGATGGTCGTGTTGATCACCACGAGGATGATGACCCACATCCAGCCGGGTGTGGCCGGGATCAGGCCGTGCATCCACACGCCGCAGAAGGAGTACAGCAGCGCCGGGATCAGCAGGTAGTCGATGAGGATGAGCCAGCCGGCCACGAAGCCGATGTGCGGGTTGAGACCGCGCTGGACGTAGGTGTAGACCGAGCCGGCCATCGGGAACTTGCGCGACATGGCCGCGTAGGACAGCGCCGTGAATAGCATCGCGACGAGGCCGACGAGGTAGACGAACGGCGTCATGCCGAACGAGGCGTCGTGGACCTGGCCGAAGATCGAGAACGGCGCCACGATCACCATGAACAGCAGGCCGTAGATGATGAGGTCCTTGAGGGTCAGGGCGCGTTCGAGCTGCTGTTCGTAGCCGAATTGGGAGACGTCTTCGCCGCTCGTGGCGGCACTAGTGGGTGGGGCTTCGTTGCCTTGAGTCATAGTGTGTGCTCCTTGGGGCGGGGGGCCGCTGGCGACGCGGGGCCATGGAGCCTGGCGCTGCCCCGGCGGGCGGCCGCACGCCCCGCGTGGGTGCGAGGGGCGCGGCCGCCCGCCGACGGCCAGCTGGTTTGGTGGATGGGGTCAGTCGGCGTCGTGCTTCTCGAAGAACTCTTCGACGCGCTTGTTGTACTCTTCCGGCACTTCCGCGTGGCAGCAGTGCGTGCCCATGAACATCTCCCACTCGGCGCCGGGGATGAGGTCGTAGACCTGCTTGGCGAGCAGTGGCGTGTTCTCGTCCATGAGGCCGGAGGTGACGAGGGTCGGGATCGTGACGCTGGGCAGCTTGTCGACGACGTTGTAGTCGCGCATCTTGCCCGTGACGACGAACTCGGAGTGGCCCTGCATGACCTCGTAGGGCGGGCCGGGCTCGTCGAGGGAGGTGCGGACCCATTCGGGCATGGGGTCGAGGTTGCAGACGTGCCGGCGGTAGTACTCGTCCGACGCGGCCTTGTATTCGGGCGTGTCGATGTTGCCCGTGGCGTCGCCCTCCTTGAGGGCCTTGGCCATCTCCGGCGGCAGCCACTCGATGAGGCGGTTGGCCTCGGACAGCCACGCCGAGATGTCCGCCGGCGAGGACGCGATCGTCATGGACTTGACGCCCTTGGGCCGCGGCTGCTTCGTGGCGTACAGCATGGCGAGCATGCCGCCCCAGGACTGGCCGAGGATGTGCACCTCGTCGAGGCCGAGGGCGTCGCGCAGCACGTCGATCTCCTCGAGCCAGAGGTCGTAGCCCCACAGGTCCGGCAGGTAGGGCGTGGGCGAGTTGCCGCAGCCGAGCTGGTCGTAGTAGATGACCTCACGCCCGTAGAGCGCGACGCCATCGAGGGACTTCAGGTAGTTGTGCTTGCACCCGGGACCGCCGTGGAACGTCAGCAGCGGCGCCTTGCCGGGCTCCGACTCGCCGACGCGCTGGTACCACGTTTCATATCCCTTGAAGGGGATCTTGCCTTCCACGACCTTCAGGTCTGCGTCGACCGTCAAGTCTTTGCCGTTTGCCGACATCCTCGTGGCCTTCCTCTGTTCGTTTCTGTGACGAAAGTGCAGACGGGAGGCGTACCGCCCCCCGTTACACCATGCTGCGTACTGTACCGGACGATGTGGCTGATCTTTACGAAGCGTTCACATAGTGGTCAGTCGCCCGGCCCGGCATCATCGCCATTTCCTGCGGCCCACCTGCACGATGACGGTGCGCACCACCCGGTTGGAGGTTCGCCACGGGCGGAACCCGGCCGCCCGGCGTTAGGCGGTCAGCTGATCGAAGATCGTGCCCAGCGCGGCCTGGCTCGGTGGCTCACTCGCGGGTGTCGGGGACGCCGAGGCGGAGGCGGCCGACGGACAGAGCACCAACCAAGGCCACGGCAATGGTCGCGGCGAGTGCCGTGATGAGCACGCGGCCGGTCAGTGGCCAGTACCAGCCGGGGCCGCCGTTGCCGCTCCATAGGAACAGCTGGGCGAAGGCGACGCCGACCAGCGCGAAGTACCCGAGCGTGGCCGCGATCGGGAAGCCTCGCTGCACGGCCGCCGCCACCCGCAGGCGCCTCACCGTGACACCCGCAAGCTCCAGCGAAGTCATCGACCGCAGCTGGTCCTGACTCGACCCGAACCCCGCCAGGCACAGGCTCAGGCCCAACAGAATGAACCCGAGGATCGTCAGCAGCTTCACGAGCTGGTGCTGCTGCAACCGGCCCTCCATGTCCTCGATCGACGTACCGTCGAAAGCGGTCGTCACCGAGACACTCGGCGCCCGTTTGTAGAGTGCGGCCAGAAGGTCGTCATAAGCCCTACCCGACGCCGGGAGCCGCCAATGGGCGGCGAAGTCCGGCGATTCCAACAGCCAGTCGGCTTGAGACCACGGCACGATGACTGTCGGCCACCCCACGAACGTATCCGATTCGATGGCCGGCCCCGGTGTCGGGATATCGACCGTCTCCTCGGTTCTGGCGAGATGCAGTTTCTCATCGAAGCTCACAGGCGTCACGCCTGTGAGCCCTTCTTGGGCCGACCATGTCATCCGACCGTAGCGCTGTCCCGCGCAGTCAGCCGCCTTGCCGCCGTCTAGCGCCAGGACATCAGCACAATCCCCGACGATCACGGACGCGTCGCCAAGGTCTGCCCCCTGCGCCGACGTCCGTAGCACTTCGCCGCCGTCCGCATAGGCCGCGTATCGGCTCCCGCGGACCAACGCCATCACGGCTTTGGCCTGCGATCGCGGCGCCGTGCCGACACCCGCGTCCACCCTGACGTAGCTGCCCTTGCCCTGCCCGGAGACCACATCAAGCCGTGTGGCCCCTCCCCAGACTCCTGTCGTCACGATCATCACGGCACCCAACAGGAGTGTGACGACCAACACAGGCTGCCGAACAGTCGACAGTCTGAGCCCCAGGCGGACGGCCGCAGGCAGCCGACAAAAACGGCTCACCGCCGCCCGGGCAAGAGCGCTCGCCGCGGGCCCCGCCAGGATCAGACCGGCACCGATCAGGACACCTCCCGCCACGAACATGACCCACATGACTGCACCATCGCCCCAAAAGGTGCCTTTGTGCCACTTAACGAGCAGGAACACGAACACGCCAATGGACATGACACCTAATGCCCCCGCCACCCAGCGCAAGCAGACGATCAGCACGCGCGCGATCTTGGCCGATAAACCATGGGTAGAACCGTGTCGCAGATCCGAATCCACCTTTACGAGCGCCACTGCGCGCCCCGCCAGGTAACACACGAGGACGGTCCCACACACGATAGCCAGACCGAACACGGGGCTTAGCGCCCCGTCCCAGGCAAACCACGACGTTCCGGCCCAGTGGGTAGCCCCTACGGCCCGCTCCACCGGGCCGTAACACAGGACTCCCACGAGCGCACCTGCCCCGCCAACCAGTCCCATCTCCCGCGCCAGCACCGTGGCGCACTCCGCGCGCGCCAACCCGCAGCGGCGCAATGGCTCCAAGCGTCGAATACGCGAACCAACGGACAGCAATACCGTCATGATCAAGAACACCAGCGCCGGCAGGCCAACCAACAAACCAGTCTCTGAGCCAGAAGCCGAGCCCGTTGATAACACACCAATACTGCTACCAGCAGTTCCAAAACCTTCAATCACACTATCTTGTGGCAATTTTGTCCCAACATAAGCCACAAGCTCATCTGGTGAAAGCAACCCCGCTGGCCCGATAATGCCATCGATTTTACCGGGAAAACGCGCGCGGAGCGCCTCATCTGCCTCCAGCGCGGCACGAAGGTAAGGCGACACCAAAAGATGCCCAGCCGCCGGCAAGTGTTCAACTCCGGGTGGCAAGTTAGTTAACCCCCCGCTACCATGAACCAGAATTCGCGTCAGCTCTCGTCCGTGGTAGAGGTCCCAACCCGTCGCCACCGTTGTTTCAACCCGCGTGCCACTGTCACCGTCAACGCTGACATCTGACTGCCTGGGAGCTCTCGCGCCTGCACGGTCCGCTTGCGCTGAGAATATCGACGGGAGGATAACTACGAAGATTCCACACACCACTACCACCGCAACCGCGACGGTCTGGAGCGCCAACCGCAGCCGGTCGCGTGTCCCCGCGCCTCTGATCGCCCGCAGCGTTAACCGCAGCAGAGCCCGCCGTGGCCGCGCAATAGTAGTTTCCGCGGGGTTCAACGAGCCACCGCCAATTCCCTGGCGCTCTCGCCGGCGATCCGCCCTTCCTCGAGCCGCACCACCCTGCTGCACATCGCAGCCATCTGTTCGTCATGAGTCACCATCACCATCGCGCACCCACCCGGGCCGCACAGGTCTAGCAGCATCCGCGCCACCACCATCCGGTTCGACCCGTCCAACGATCCCGTCGGCTCGTCCGCGAAAAGGATCTTCGGGCGGTGCGCCACCGCCCGCGCAACAGCCACCCGCTGCCGTTCACCCCCAGAGAGCGTGTGTGGACGGCGCGCCGCGCACACCGCCAGCCCAAGGGCCCCGACCAGCTCCTGCACCCGCTGGCGCCGTTCACGCCGCCGCACGCCAAGGAAATCGAGCGGGAGTTCAATGTTCTGCTCAACGGTAAGCTCGGGAACCAGGTCACCGAATTGGAAAACGAAACCGAACTCACGCAACCGCAGCTCGCTCCGCTTCGCGTCGCTCAGCCCCGCCATCGAGTAACCCTTGTAGCTGACGTTACCGCCACCCGCCAGCTCAATTCCCGACAACACGCGCAACAACGTTGATTTCCCCGACCCGGACGCACCCAGAACCGCCACCGTCTCCCCAGCATCCACCGCGAAAGACACGCCCCGGAGCACCGGCTGGCGCGCATAAGACAGTTGAACGCTCTCCGCACACAACAACGGCTCGACCATCGCCGGTTACGCCCCTTCTATTGCTGTACTGATGGCTCTGTGGCAAGCGGCCGGGTCCGTTGCCGCCACGGCCAGGTCAATCGCTCGCCCTCTCAGCGACCGGCCGCACGATTGGTAGAGGCAGGTTAAGCCGACAGCGACCGGTACACAATGGTTTTCGCAACAGGCGAACGGCCAACGGCCAGCAGACACGCCCAGGGGCAAACCGCTGCGACCCCCGATGACGCCGGCCCAGCGCTCTCGTCATTTCCAGCCGCCCACCTGCACGATGACGGTACGCACCACCCGGTTAGAGGTTCGCCACGGGCGGAACCCGGCCGCCCAGCGTTAGGCGGTCAGCTGATCGAAGATCGTGCCGAGCGCGTACGTGATCGCGGCCGCGCCGAATCCGACGGCCAGCTGGCGCAGCGCCCGCTTGACGGGTGAGGCGCCGGACAGCATGCCGACGCAGGCCCCGACCGTCAGCAGCGCGATCCCCACCAGCCCGACGGCCAGGAACACGGCCGGCAGGCCCGTCATGCCGAACAGGTACGGCAGCACGGGGATCAACGCGCCGCAGGCGAAGAAGCAGAAGCTCGCGGCCGCCGCCCGCGCACCCGTGCCGATGGCCTCGGTCTGGTGCTCGGCCGCGGCCGTCGTCTCGTCCTCCGGGTCGGTAAACGTCGCCTTGCCGGCCAGCACGGCCGCGGCCCGTTCCTGGGCCGGGCCGTCCTCCATGCCGCGCGCCCGGTAGACGAGCGCCAGCTCGTTCTGGTCCAGGTCCAACGCCTCGACGGCCGTGTGGGCCCTCGGATCCGGGTCCGAGGCGTGCAGCAGCTCACGCTGCGAACGGACCGAGATGTACTCCCCCGCGCCCATCGACAGCGCGCCGGACAGCAGCCCGGCCACGCCCGTGACGAGCACGTACTTGGCACTGACTCCGGCCGCGCCGACGCCGAGCACGAGGGACAGGTTGGAGATGAGGCCGTCGCCGGCGCCGAAGATCGCGGCCCGGAACATACCGGAGATCCGCGCGCGGCCGCGCGCGGCCAGCCCGCGCACCACCTCGCCGTGGATCGTCTCGTCCGCCACCATCGAGGGCGGCGCGTCCGGGTCCTCCGCGTAGCTGCCGCGGGCTTCGGCGCGCGCCGCCATGGCGAGCGCGAAGATGAATCCGAAATGCCTGGCCAGGAACGCGAGGAAGCGTGTGACGTGGCGCCGGAACCAGCCGCGCCGGCTGTCGGCGAGGGCGTCGCCGCCCCATTCCGCGTCGTGTTCGTCGAGCAGGTGTTCCCAGTAGGCGGCGTGCCGGGCCTCGGCCTCGGCCAGGCCCTCGAGGATGGCGCGTTCCTCGCCGTCGCGGCGCCGGGCCAGCTGCCGGTAGACGACAGCCTCGTCCTCTTCATCCGCCAGGTTGGCGCGCCAACGCCTTACTTGTTCGAGTGTCGCGCCGGGCACCGGGACCGGGGCGGGCGTCCCGGGGGCCTGGTGCGGCTCGGAACCGTTCACCGTCTCCCCAGTCACGGGCCAGAGCCTACCGCCCATTGGGCGGCCGTGACCGGTCCTTTCGTCTCAGCGGGACGGTGGGCGGGCATGAAGAAGCGCCCGATGACGCGTGGTCACCGGACGCTTGACCCGGCACGGCCGGACTGGGCCGGGCCCCAGGGGGCCGCGGGCTCACAGGCTCGTGAGGAAGGCGTCCTCGTAGCTCGTCGACAG
>JAISIU010000225.1 GCA_031261885.1 Bifidobacteriaceae bacterium | reverse complement strand
TGTGCGGTACTCTGACCTTGGTGGCCGCCGCCCGCATGCCGGCGCAGCGGCCCACGGTTTCCGCGCCGGTCCGCCCCCGTGGCCCCGTCCAGCGAAGGGAACCGAGAGGTCCGTGTGGCGCCCCTGGTGCCCTGGACCGCCTTCAGACTTTTCCGTCTCCGGCCTCAGGCCAGCGAGACAGCCGAGGACCTGGCCGTCCTGGCGCTGCGGCATGCCGGTGTCGGCGGCCGCCTAAGGAGCGCCACAATGGCGAACACGAGCGGGGCAGCTGGCAAGAAGGCTCCCGCCACCAAGAAGACACCGGCCCGCCGCGCCACCAGCGCCAAGAAGGCCGCCACGAAGCCGGCGGACGAGGCAGTCGCGCAGCTCGACCAGCTCGTCGACCTCAGCGGCGCCGAACAGAAGCACGCCGAGGGCGTCGCCGAACAGCAGGTCGCCAAGAAGCCGCGCGCCCGCAAGGCCAAGGCGGCGGCCGAACCGGCCCCGGCCGAGACCGAAACCGCGGCCCCGGCCCGCGCCAAGCGTGCGCGCACCAAGGCCGTCGCGGTCGATGACGCCGCCGCGCCCGCCGCGAAGCCGGCCGCCAAATCCACGCGGTCGCGCGCGAAGACCGCCGATGACGCCGCCGCGCCGGCCGCGAAAAAGCCATCCACCCGGGCCCGCCGCTCGAGCGGGACCACGTCCGCCGCCGCCGCGGCCTCGGCCGCCGAAGCGGTGGCCGAGCTGGCCTCCTCCCTCGGTGTGACGGCCGCGCCCGCCGCCGATGGCGCCGCCGCGCCGGCCAAGAAGAAGCCGTCCACGCGCACCCGCAAGCCCAAGGCCGCCGCCGAGCCGGCTCCCGCCGAGGCGGAATCCGCCCCCGAGCCGCCGGCCGAACCGGCCCGCCGCCGCTCGCGTCGCGTGGTCGCCAGCGCGGGCGCGCCCACGCAGGCCGAGGTCGCCGTCGCCGAGGCGATCCACGAGGAGGCCGCTGCCCAGGCCGAGCCCCAGGCAGCTCCTGCCCGCCGCTCGCGCCGCGCCACGAGCCCCGCCGCCGCCCCGGCAATTCCCGAACCGGCCGCCGAGGCCCCCGCCCAGCCGGCCCGCCGCCACCGCCGGGTCACGGACGCCGGCACGGCCGGGTCCACGCC
This sequence comes from Bifidobacteriaceae bacterium, assembly GCA_031261885.1. GTDB lineage: Bacteria > Actinomycetota > Actinomycetes > Actinomycetales > WQXJ01 > JAISIU01. The sequence goes on along the minus strand of JAISIU010000225.1, from coordinate 22,281 downwards.
GTTCCAGGCCCCCGCGGCCCAGCCGGCCGAACCGGCCCAACCGGCCCAACCGGCCGAAGCCGCCGCGCCCGCCCGCCCGGCCCGCCGCCGCGCCCGGTCCCAGACCCAAGCCCCGGAGGCCCAGGCCGCCGAGCCGTTGGCCCCGACCTTCACGGGTCCGGCCCAGCCCGCCTCGGCGCAGCCCGCCGTCTCGCCGCTGCCCATGGCCTCCCTCCTGTTCAAGGCCCCCGAACCGTCGCTGGCCCCGGCCCGCGGCGCCTCGACGGCCGCGCCGGTCAAGCCCGCGCCGGCCGAACCGGCCGCCGAGCGGCCTGAAGACGAGGACCAGGACCAGGGCCCGGCCAAGAAGCACAACAAGAAGCACAAGAAGCACAACAAGAAGGACAAGCAACCCGGCGGTGAGGGCGGCAGCCAAACCGGTGGTTCGGCATCGGACTCCCACGCTTCCCACGGCGACCAGGAATCCCACCGCGACCGCTCCACGACAACCGCCTCCGAACCCGTCGAGGGCGAGTCCTCCTCGAAGCGGCGCCGCAAGCGCAAGCGCCACCAGGACGGTGCCCGCGACCAGGTGACCGGCGTCCAGGGCTCCACCCGGCTGGAGGCCAAGCGCCAGCGCCGGCGCGACGGCCGCGACGCCGGCCGGCGCCGCCCGTCGATCACCGAGGCCGAGTTCCTGGCGCGTCGCGAGAACGTCGAACGCACCATGGTGGTGCGTGAACGCGACGGCCTCACGCAGATCGCAGTGCTCGAGGACGGCGTGCTCGTCGAGCACTACGTGCAGCGCCACACCACGACCACGATGGTCGGCAACGTCTACCTCGGCCGCGTCCAGAACGTGCTGCCCAGCATGGAGGCCGCGTTCATCGACGTCGGCAAGGGCCGCAACGCCGTCCTGTACGCCGGCGAGGTCAACTGGGACCAGCTCGGCATGCACGGCCAGCCGCGCCGCATCGAGGACGCGCTCAGCTCCGGCGACGCCGTCCTCGTGCAGGTCACGAAGGATCCGATCGGCCACAAGGGCGCGCGCCTGACCTCGCAGATCACGCTGGCCGGCCGCTACCTCGTGCTCGTGCCGGGCGGCGGCATGACCGGCATCAGCCGCAAGCTGCCGGACACGGAACGCGCCCGGCTCAAGAAGCTGCTGAAGAAGGCCGTGCCGCAGGGGGTCGGCGTCATCGTGCGCACGGCCGCGGAGGGCGCGAGCGAAGAGGCGCTGTCCGCCGACATCGACCGCCTCATGCGGCGCTGGGAGCAGATCCAGACCAAATCGAAGACCGCGAAGGCTCCCGCACTGCTGAAGGCCGAACCGGACCTCGCGATCCGCGTGGTGCGCGACATCTTCAACGAGGACTTCGGCAAGCTCGTCATCCAGGGCGAGGCGACGTGGAAGGCGCTGACCGACTACATCGACGAGGTGGCGCCCGACCTCCTGCCCCGCCTGGAGCAGTGGACCGACCCGGGCGACGTGTTCGCCAACTACCGCGTCGACGAGCAGCTCTCCAAGGGCATGGACCGCAAGGTGTGGCTGCCGTCCGGCGGCACGCTGATCATCGACCGCACCGAGGCCATGACCGTCATCGACGTCAACACGGGCAAGTTCACGGGCGGCGGCGGCACGCTCGAGGAGACCGTGACGCGCAACAACCTGGAGGCGGCCGAGGAGATCGTCCGCCAGCTGAGGCTGCGCGACATCGGCGGCATCATCGTGGTCGACTTCATCGACATGGTCCTCGAGTCGAACCGCGACCTGGTGCTGCGCCGCCTCATCGAGTGCCTGGGCCGCGACCGCACGCGCCACCAGGTCGCGGAGGTGACGTCGCTCGGCCTGATCCAGATGACCCGCAAGCGTGTGGGCCAGGGCCTGGTCGAGGCGTTCAGCGAGCCGTGCGAGCACTGCAACGGCCGCGGCTTCATCGTCCACACCGACCCCGTGGAGAAGAACACGGGCGGCGGCGACGGCGGCTCGGGCAAGGGCCGCGGCAAGAAGAGCGGCAAGCGGTCCGGCCGCGGGTCGGGCTCGGGCGGGTCCGGGTCGAACGGGTCGGGTTCCGGGTCGTCTTCCGCTCCGGCGGCGGATGTCCCCGTGGTCCACGAGGCGCCGGCGGCCGTCAAGGCCACGCTCGCTTCGATCGCGGCCGCCGCGACGCAGGCGCACGACGGCTCCGACGAGCCCGCCGAGTCCGGTACGGGGCCGTCCCAGAAGGGCGGGGCCGGCCATGCCGGCAAGGCGCCCGATGCCGGGCCGTCCGGCCAGGCGGGGAACGTGTCCGATGGCGGGTCCCCGGCTCCCAGGCGGCGGCACCGCCGGGTCAGCGCCCCGGCGGGCGCGCCCAGCCAGGCGTGACCGTCACACACTGAGGGTCCGCGCGAACGTTCGGAAACGAAAGTTCGCGCGGACCTTTGCTTTGTGGGGGACGTCCGATGCCGGCTCCCGCGCCGGGTGGTGAGGCCCGGCATCGTGCGCCTTCCTTCCCAAGGCGAGGTCCGGCATCGTGCGCTTCTTTCCCACGCCGGCGCGCGACAATGGGGGCGTGGACGAGGCGACCATCCTGCACGTGGACATGGACTCGTTCTTCGCGTCCTGCGAGCTGGCGCGCCGCCCGGAGCTCAGGGGCAAGCCCGTCATCGTGGGCGGGAGCGGCGAACGGTCCGTGGTGTTGACCGCGACGTACGAGGCGCGGCCGTACGGGGTCGGGTCCGGCATGCCGATGGCGAAGGCGCGCCGGCTCGCGCCGATGGCGATCGTGATCCCGCCGGACCAGCCGTTGTACCGGGCGACCTCGCGGCAGATCATGGAGCTGCTCAGGTGCGTGACCCCGCTCGTCGAGCAGGTGAGCGTCGACGAGGCGTTCCTCGACGTGACGGGCTCCCGGCTGAGGCTCGGGTCGCCGCGCCGGATCGCCGAGCGGATCCGCGCCGAGGTCAGGGCCCGGCACCACATCACGTGCTCGGTGGGGATCGCGGCCTCGAAATCCGTGGCGAAGATCGCCTCCGGCATGGCCAAGCCCGACGGTGTGCTCGAGGTGCCGGCCGCCTCGACCGTCGCGTTCCTCCAGTCGTTGCCCGTCTCGAAGCTGTGGGGCGTGGGCGGCAAGACCGGGGAGGCGCTGGCCAAGCTCGGAATTGGGACCGTGAAACAGTTGGCGGAGACGCCGGTCGGGGCGCTGGCGCGGGCGCTCGGGCCGGCCATGGCCCAGCGGCTCAGCGACCTCGCCTGGGGGCGGGATGAGCGGCCCGTGACGCCGGCGCACGAGGAGAAGTCGATCGGCGCGGAGACGACGTTCGAGAAGGACCTCGCGCCCGGGCCGGAGCTGGACCAGGTGCTCGTGGGGCTGGCCGACAAGTCCGCGCTGCGGCTGCGCGAGGCCGGGTTCGCCGCGAAGACGATCGGCATCAAGGTGAGGACCTCGGATTTCCGGACTCAGACCCGGGCGCGCACGCTGCCGGGGGCCACGGACCTGACGGCGGAGATCATCGCGGTGGCGCGCGACCTGCTGCGCGGCGTCGACCTGCACGGGTTGCCGGTGCGGTTGATCGGGGTCAGGTTGGAGCATTTCGCGGCCGGCAGCGGGCTCGCGGTGCAGGGCGGGTTCGGGGACGACCCGGAGCAGCTGGACCAGGCCCGGGCCGCGCAGCGGGCGAGCGATTCGGCGCGCGCCCGGTTCGGGGCCCAGGCGGTCAGGCCGGCCTCCGCCATGGGGGCGGGGCAGGTGGGAACCGTGGGGCGCCCGGGCGGGTCGGCGTCCGTGGCCGATGCCGGCCGGTCGGGTGGGGCTGTTGGTGGCCGTTTTGAGCGGGGCGGGGCTGGGCAATCGGTTGGGTGAGCCGGGGCGGTGGATTAAGGACAATAGGCTTCGTCTTTTCCCCGCCGGAAGACGTAGACTGTGGTGATCTCCGCGCCGGGCAGACGGCGTGGACCCGCGACCAGTGGAGGTGATGGACATGCCACTGTCGGAGTATGAGCAGAAGGTGCTCGACGAGCTCGAACAGCAGCTGGCCTCCGAGGATCCGAAGCTGGCGGACGAGATGGCGGGCGCCAAGGGCGTCGGCCCCTCGCGCCGTGGCAGGGTCGCGGCCGGCATCCTGGTGGGCCTCGTGGGTGTCGCCGTGTTGCTGCTCGGCATGCTCATGGGCCAGATCTGGGTGGCGTTGATCGGGTTCGCCGTGATGTTCGGCGGCACGGTGCTGGCGCTGTCCAAGCCGAAGGCCGCGAAGGTTGGCGGCGCGCCGCAGGGCCGGGGCGCGGCCGGGCCCAAGCCGGCCAAGGGCCAGCACGGTTCCATCTCGGGCCGCCTCGAGGACCGCTGGGAGCATCGCCAAGAGGGCCGCTGAGCGGCCAACCGCTTAAGACAACCTGAACCAAGGGGACCCGCCGTGGGCGGGTCCCCTCTTTTTGTGGGTTTGCCCGGGCGGCGGCGGGCGACGCGCGGGTGAAGATTGTGTGCTTGGGGCGGCGCTGGCCCAATTGGGGGAGTACTGTGGAAGGAAATGTCATGGCGGGGCAAGCTGTCCCAGTGGTGACAGGTACCACGGCACGGGGAAGGAGGCGCACATGGTCACGGCACTCGGCACGTTCCTGCAGAAGCTCGACGAGAAGGGCCGGATCGTGCTGCCCTCGAAGGCCCGCGCCGAACTGTCCGAGGGCGGCTACCTGACACGCGGCCAGACGCACTGCGTCTACCTGTTCTCCGAACGCCAGTTCCAGGCCTACCGCGACCAGATGCGCGAGCAGGTCCCCGAGGGCATGCCCGCCGCCGCCTTCAACCGCCTCCTCTTCGCCTCCGTCGTCTCGATCACGCCGGACAAGACCAACCGCGTCTCGATCCCCGAACCGCTCAGGCAGTACGCCCGGCTCGAACGCGACCTGGCCGTGCTCGGCCTCGAGGACCGCATGGAGATCTGGGACGCCCAGTCCTGGCAGGACTACCAGGCCAAATACGAGCGCCAGTTCTCCGACCTGTTCGGTGACGAGAGGGACGGATGATGTAACGCTTCGGGCGCGCCCCGCGCCCGATTTTCCCCCGCACGCCCAGGCCTCCCGCCGCGCCGGCCCCGACTCCACTTCCCCGGAGCCGGTACCGCCCGGAGGGGGACCTGGTCGGGCGGAGGAGGGCCCGCCCGGCCACCCCCAGCGCCGGCGGCGCGCCTCCCCCCCACTCGGGATGTGGGGGCGGGCGCGCCGCGGCCCGGTACCCGGCGGGCCACCGTACGGGCCCCGGCCCCTCACAGCCCCGTGCCCCGGCAGTGCCATGGGACGGGCAAACGACTGGACCGACAGTAAGGGAGCAGGGCGATTTCCTCAGGACGTGAGCAGCGTGTGGCGCCGGCCGCGCCGGCCGCCCCGCCCCGGCACACGCCGGTCATGGCGGAGCGGGTCGTCGCGCTGCTTGCGCCCGCGCTGGCCCGCCCCGGCGCCGTCTTCGTCGACGCCACACTCGGCGCCGGCGGCCACAGCGCGCTGATCGCCCAGGCATGCCCGGACGCCCGGCTCATCGGGATCGACCGCGACGACGAGGCCATCGCCATCGCCACCGACCGGCTCGCCGCCCTCGCGTCCGCCAAACGCTTCCAAGCCGTCCACGCCAACTACGACGAGATCGCCGACGTCGCCCAGGACCTCGGCCTGGACCGCGTCGATGCCGCCCTGTTCGACCTCGGCGTCTCCTCGATGCAACTCGACGAACCCGACCGCGGCTTCGCCTACGCCCACGACGCCGCGCTCGACATGCGCATGGATCCCGCCTCCGGCTCCCCGACGGCCGCCGACGTCCTCAACACCTACCCCGAGCGCGACCTGGCCCGCGTGCTGCGCGACTACGGCGAGGAACGCTTCGCCCAGCGCATCGCCCACCGCCTCGTGGAACGCCGCGCCGCACGCCCCTGGGCCACCACGCGGGAACTGGCCGAGGCCGTCCGCGACGCGATCCCGGCCGCGGCCCGCCGCACGGGCGGCAACCCCGCCAAACGCACCTTCCAGGCCTTGCGCATCGAGGTCAACGGCGAACTCGACCACGTCGCCGCCGCCATCCCCGCCGCCATCGGACTCCTGCCCGTGGGCGGCCGCATCGCCGTGCTCGCCTACCACTCGCTCGAGGACCGGATCGTCAAACGCGCGTTGGCGGCCGGCGCGGCCACGCTCGCGCCGCCCGACCTCCCCGTCATCCCCGAGGACCAGCAGCCTGAACTCAAGCTCCTGACGCGCGGCGCCGAGAAACCCGGCGCCGCCGAACTGGAAACCAACCCCCGGTCCGCCTCGGCCCGCCTGCGCGCGGCCGAACGCATCCGCCCCGCCCGTCCCCTCGCCGCCCACGGCCACGGTCCCGGCTCCCGCCGCACCCCCCGTACCCGCGCCACCGCCCAAACCGCCCGCGCCAAGGAGGCGAAGAAATGACGGCCCTGCCCGCCACGCTGCCGCGCCGCACCCCGGCCGCCCAGTCCCGCCCGCGCCCGGCCCCGCTGCGCCTGGTCGCGCCGGCCCCGAAACGCCGCGGCCGCGCCCTGTTCATCGTCGTCTGCGTCCTCGTGCTCGGCGGCGGCCTCGGCACCGGGTTCGTGCTCAACACCCAGATGGCGAAGGGCTCGTTCGAGCAGCACCGGCTCGAGACCAAACTGGCCGACCTCCAGGAACACCGCACCGACGTGATCGCCCAGATCAACCAGGCCGCCGCACCCGCCGCCCTGTCGAAAGCCGCGAAGAAGCTCGGCATGCGGCCGGCCGACGGCGTCGGCTACATCCGCCTCAAGGACGGCAAGGTGATCGGCAACCCGCTCGCGTCCGCCTCGGCCGCGGCATCGGCCTCCGCCGCCGCGTCAGCGGCCGGCACGGACAGCGATTCCGACAGCGATTCCGCCCAGACGACATCGGACAACGATTCCGGCGCCGCCACGACATCGGACACCAATTCAACGAACTCCGCCCGCCCCACGGACACCGACACCGACCAGGGAGCGGACCAATGAGCTTCGCCACGGACCGCAGTTTCGGAACCAAACCGCGCAAACACCGCCACACGCCGGCCCGCCGGCAGCGGCCGATCCGCGTCCTGCTCGTGCTCGCGCTCCTCGTCTGCTGCGGCCGGCTCGTCCAACTCCAGGTCGTCGACGCCAGCGCGCTCGCGGCCGAGGGCGTCGCGATGCGCACCCAAACGGTCAAACAACCCGCCGAGCGCGGCGACATCGAGACCGCCGACGGCACGGTCCTCGCGACCGACGTGGTGCGCTACCGCGTCGAAGCCAACCAGACGCAGGTCAAGACGTTCACGCCGGGCACCACCACGCCGAAGGGCACCAAACCCGGCGCGGAGGGCGCCGCCCAGCTGCTGGCCCCACTGCTCGGCCTCAGCGAGGACCAGGCCTACGACAAACTGAACGGCACGAAGAAGTACGTCGTGCTCCTGGGGGCCGCGACGGCCTCCCAATGGACCAAGATCAACGAGCTCGGCGTCACGGGCGTGTATGGCACCCTCTATTACGAGCGGACCTACCCGGGCGGCGCCGTGGCCGGCAACATCATCGGCTACCCCTACATGGGCTCCGGCGACAAGGACACCCCGACCCACTACACGGGCCTCGAGGAAACCGAGGACAAGCTGCTGACCGGCACCGACGGCAAACTGACCCAGGAGGTCGACCCCTCCGGCGTGCCGATCGTCGGCGGCGAGTCGTCCGGCACGGCCGCGACGGCCGGCTGCGACGTCCAGCTGACGATCAACGCGGACCTCCAATGGGAGGCCCAACAGGCTATCGACCAGCAGGTCAAGGCCACGGGCGCGGACAGCGGCGAGGTCGTCGTCGTCGACGTGAAGACCGGGGAACTGCTGGCGCTCGCGGACTCCGGGACCGTCAACCCGCTGACGCTCCGCGACACGAAGACCGGCACCGCGGGCTCCCCGGCCGTCCAGGACGTCTTCGAGCCGGGCTCCACGGGCAAGGTTGTGACGATGTCGGAGATCTTGGAGACCGGCACCGCGAAGGCGACCTCGAAGTACTCGGTGCCGTCCCAGATCACGGTCGGCGGACAGGTCTTCCACGACGACGCCGACCACGGCACCAGCCAATGGACGCTGACCGGGATCCTCGCCCAGTCCTCGAACGACGGCACCGTCATCGCGGCCAAGCCGATCCCGGACCAGACCCGGTACGACTACCTGCGCAAGTTCGGGTTCGGCTCCAAGACCGGCGTCGAGCTGCCCGGCGAATCGGCCGGCCTCGTGCCCGTGCCGAACACGTCCTCGTGGGACGGCCGCACGCGCAACACGATCCTGTTCGGCCAGGGCGTGGCCGTCACCGCGCTGCAGGCCACGGGCGTGTACGCGACGATCGGCGACGGCGGCGTCGCGATGCCGATGCACCTCGTCAAGTCCTGGACCTGCCCCGACGGCAAGAGCGGGCAGACGCCGATCGGCTCCGGGACGCGCGTGGTCTCGAAGAAGACCGCGAAAACCATCAGCTCCATGCTGGAGGCCGTCGTCGAATCCGGCACCGGCCAAACGGCCCAGATCACGGGCTACCGGATCGCCGGCAAGACCGGCACGGCCGAGCAGATCAGCCAGAGCGGCACGAAGTACGTCTCCTCGTTCATCGGCTTCGCGCCGGCCCAGGCCCCGGAGGTCGCGGTCGGCGTGATCGTGCACAACGCGAAGACGTCCTCGTGGGGTTCCACGGTGGCGGCCCCCGTCTTCAAGGACGTGACATCATTCGCTATGGAAACCCTCGGCGTGCCGCCCTCCACGTCGAAGGCCCATCCCCCGAAGACGACCTGGTAGCGGGCCCAGCGCCCTCGGCCGGTCGAAACATGTGAAACATCGGGTGAAACGAGAACCATCCCATGACTGTGCGTCCCCACATCCCGCCCAGGCACACCCTCGCCGAGGTGGCCGGCCAGACCGGCGGCCGGGTCCTGGGCGAATCAGCGACCCCGCTGACGGGCCTGACGCTGGCCAGCGGTGAGGTGGAGCCCGGCGACCTGTTCGTCGCGCTCCAGGGCGCCAACAGCCACGGCGCGCGGTACTGGCCGGCCGCCCGCGCGGCCGGGGCCGTCGCCGCCCTGACCGATGAGACAGGCGCCGCGCTGCTCGGCGAGACGGCGCCGCTCGTCATCGTGCCCGATCCCAGGGCCCAGCTCGGCGAGCTGTCCGCCTGGTTCTACGCCTACCCCGCCCGCGACCTCAAGATCGGCGCGATCACGGGCACCACGGGCAAAACGACCACGGCCTACCTGCTGGAAGCCGCGATGCGGGCGGCCTGGCGGCACACGGCGCTGCTCGGCACCATCGAGCTGCGCCTCGACGGCCGCTCGGAGCCGTCGGCCCGGACCACGCTGGAGGCCCCGGACCTCGAGGCCGCCTTCGCCGCGATGCGCGAGACCGGGGTCAAGGGGTGCGCCATGGAGGTGTCGTCCCACGCGCTCGCGCTGCACCGCGTGGACGGCTTCCAGGCCGGCGTCGCCTGCTTCACGAACCTGGCCCGCGACCACCTCGACTTCCACAAGACCATGGAGGCGTACTTCGAGGCCAAGGCCCTCGCCTTCACGCCCGAGCATGCGGCCCGCGCCGTCATCTGCGTCGACGACGAGTGGGGCCGCCGCCTGGCGCGCGAGACCGCGCTGCCGCCGGAATCGGTGATCCGGGTGGCCGGCGCCCACACCGCCGGGGACGGGGCCGCCGATGCCGCACCGGACTGGGTGGTGCGGCCGCTCGGCCTGGGCGCCGTCCCCCAGCCGGGAGGGGCGCACGATGGCGGCACGGGAGTCGGGTCCGTCGGCGCGGCCGGGACGTGCCAACTGTTCCGCTTGGAGGGGCCGGGCGGCGCCATGGTCGACGGTTCGACCAGGCTGCCCGGCGGGTACAACGTCATGAACGCCGCGTTCGCGCTGCTCATGGCTGTCAGCCTCGGCATCGACCCGGCGGTCGCGGCCGCCGGGATCGCGGAGCTCGACGGCGTGCCCGGGCGCATGGAGCGGGTCGCCTCGCCGCCGGGCGGGCCTATCGGGATCGTCGACTTCGCGCACACCCCGGAGGCCGTCGCCACGTCGCTCGAGGCCGCCCGGGCCCAGACATCGGGCCGGCTCATCGCCGTGCTCGGCGCCGGCGGCGGCCGCGACCAGGGGAAACGTGAACTCATGGGGGCGGCGGCGGCGCGCGGCGCCGACCTCGTCATCGTGACGGACGACAACCCCCGCCAGGAGGACCCGGCGCTGATCCGCGCCGCCGTCATGGGCGGCGCCGAGGTCGCGGCCGCCGGGGCCGAGCTGCGCGAGGTGGCCGGCCGCGGCGCGGCGATCGCGCTGGCCGTGGACCTGGCCGGCCCCGGCGACCTCGTGGCCGTGCTCGGCAAGGGCCACGAGACGACGCAGACCGATGCCGCCGGCCAGCACCCGTGGGACGACCGCGTGGCGCTCGCCGACGCGCTCGCGGCCCGAGCCGGCCGGGACGATCCGGAAGAGAAGGGGCGGGAACGGCAATGTTGACAGCGTCCGAGGCCGCGGCGGCCGTGGGCGGCCGGCTGGTCGGGGTCGACGGGGACACGCCCGTGGGCCGCGTCGTGACCGACTCGCGCCAGGTGCTGCCCGGCGCGGTTTTCGCCGCCATCAAGGGTGAGCGGGCCGACGGCCACGACTTCGCGGCCGGCGCCCGGGCGGCCGGCGCCGCCTTCGTCATCGCCGAACGCGACCTCGGGGAAGTGCCGCACCTCAGGGTGGACGCCGTCGTGCCGGCGCTTGGGCGCTTGGCCCGCGCCCACCTGGACCGCCTCCGGGAGACGGGCGGCCTCACCGTCATCGGCGTCACCGGGTCGGTCGGCAAGACCACGACCAAGGACCTGCTGGCCCGGCTCGCGGCCGCGCACGGGCCGACCGTCGCTGCGGCCGGCTCCTTCAACAACGACATCGGCCTGCCGTTGACCGTGCTCGGCGCCACGGAGGAAACCCGGTACCTCGTGCTCGAGTACGGCGCCAACCACGTCGGCGAGATCGCGCACCTGACGGCCATCGCGCCGCCGGACGTCGCGCTCGAACTGGCCGTCCAGCCGGCCCACCTCGGCGAGTTCGGCTCGATCGAGGCGATCGCCCGGACGAAGGCCGAGCTGCTGGCCGCGCTGCCCGAGGGCGGCACGGCCGTCCTCAACGCCGACGACCCCCGCGTCATCGGGATGCCGCTGCCCGCCGGCCGCGGCGTCCGGCGGCTCACGTTCTCGGGGACCGGGCCCGCCGACGTCAGAGCCACCCGGGTCGAGACGGACCGGCTCGGTCGCGTCGCCCTCGACCTGGAGGGCCCGGACGGCCAGACCGCGCACCTGGTCAGCGGGCTGATCGGCCGGCATCACCAGGGCAACCTGCTGGCGGCCGTCACGGCCGGCGTCGCGCTCGGCTGGCCGCTCCAGGACTCGGCCCGGGCGCTCGGCGGCGTGACGCCCGATTCGCCGCACCGCATGGCCCTGTTCGTGCTGGACTCGGGCGGCCTGCTGCTCGACGACTCCTACAACGCGAACCCCACGTCGATGGGCGCGGCCCTCGCCACGCTGGCCGGCCTCGGCCACTCCACGGGCCGCCGCACCCTCGCGGTGATCGGCGACATGCTGGAGCTCGGCCCGGCCGCGTTCGAGGCCCACCGCGAAGCCGGCCTCCGGGCCGCCCGCCTCGGCATCGACGAGATCCTGGCCGTCGGCGAGTTCTCCGCCGCGGTCCAAGAGGGCGCGAGGATCGGCGGCCTCGCCGACATCCACCTAATGCAGGCCCGGGACGCCGAGGCCGCGCGCGCCGCGCTCGCCGCCGGTGATTTGTCACGTACGATCACTCTGGTCAAGGGTTCCAACGGCACCGGTCTGTGGCGCGTGGCCGCGGCCCTCGAGGCGGCCGGCCACGCGGCCGGCCCGGACGAGGAGCTGACCCGGCCGGGGGACCGGCCCACGGATCAGCCGACGGGAAGGTGAGGCGCACGTGCTCAACACGCTCTTCGCGGCCGCCATCGCGCTCGTCGTGACGCTGTTCGGCACGCCGCTGCTGATCCGCTTCCTCGTCAAACACCAATTCGGCCAGTTCATCCGCCAGGACGGCCCCACGAGCCACCTGACCAAGCGCGGCACGCCCACGATGGGCGGTCTCGTCATCGTCCTCGCCGCCCTGCTCGGGTACTTCGGCTCCGATCTCCTGACGGGCCACCGGCCGGCCCTGGCCGGCCTCCTGGTTCTGTTCCTCATGGTTGGCCTTGGCCTGGTCGGTTTCATCGACGACTTCCTGAAGATCCACCACCAACAGTCCGAGGGCCTGAAGCCGAGCTGGAAATTCGCGGGCCAGGGCCTCGTCGCGATCGTGTTCGCGGTGCTGGCCTCGCACTTCCCGAACTCCGCCGGCCTGACGCCGGCCTCGCTGCGCATCTCGTTCGTGCGCGACACGTGGCTGAACCTCGCGTTTGCGGGCAAGGCGCTCGGCGTGGTCCTGTTCGTGATCTGGGCCTACTTCCTGATCACGGCCTGGTCGAACGCGGTCAACCTGACGGACGGGTTGGACGGCCTCGCGACCGGGTCCTCGGCCATGGCGTTCGGGGCCTACATCATCGTGTCGCTGTGGCAGGCCAACAACTGGTGCGGCTCGGACCTCGTGATCGGCCAGTGTTACGCCGTGCGCGACCCGCTCGACCTCCAGGTCGTCGCCTCGGCCGTGGTCGGCGCGCTGATCGGCTTCCTGTGGTGGAACGCCTCGCCGGCCCGCATCTTCATGGGCGACACGGGCTCGCTGGCGCTGGGCGGCGCCTTCGCCGGCATGTCGATCGTCACCCGCACCGAGCTGCTCGCCGTCATCATCGGCGGCCTGTTCGTCATCATCGTCGCCTCGGACGTGATCCAGATCGGTTGGTTCAAGATCTCCGGCGGCAAACGCGTGTTCAAAATGGCCCCATTGCACCACCACTTCGAGCTCTCCGGCTGGGCGGAGGTCACGATCGTGATCCGCTTCTGGCTGATCGCCGGCCTCCTCGCCGCGCTCGGGGTCGGCCTGTTCTACGGGGAATCGGTCGCGTGAAAGGAACCGAGCCCACTACCGCCATGCCCATCGCACAAGAGCCCCAGCCCATGCCCCGAACCTCTCAGGCCGCGTCCGCCGCGTCCGTCTCGCCGGCCGCCCAAACGGCCCGGGAGCTGGTCGGCAAACGTGTCGCCGTGCTCGGCCTCGGCAAGTCCGGCCGGGCCGCCCTCGCCGCTTTGCGCGAGATCGGCGCGACCGTGGTGCCCGTGGACGATGCCGTTCAGGAACCCGGCGTCGTCCCCGGCCCCGCGCTCGACCTCGGTTCCATCGACCTCGTGGTCGCCTCCCCGGGCTGGTTTCCCCAGGTGGAGCCGCTGGCCGGGGCGCTCGCGGCCGGCATCGAGGTGTGGAGCGAGGTCGAGCTCGCGTGGCGGCTCCGGGCCCGCCCCGATGCGTATTGGCTCGGTGTCACGGGCACCAACGTCAAGACCACGGTGACGGGTATGACCACGGCGATCCTGAGGGCCGCCGGGCTGAACGCGGTCGCGGCCGGGAACGTCGGCACGCCGCTCGTCGACGTGGCGCGCGACCCCCAGTGGGACGCGCTCGTCTGCGAGCTGTCGAGCTTCCAGCTGGCCTTCACTGGCACGGTCGCGCCGCGGGCCGCCGTCATCTTGAACATCGCCCAGGACCACATTGACTGGCACGGTTCCTTCGCCGAGTACGCCCAGGCCAAGTCGCGCATCTTCCGGCACGTCAGGCGCTGCGCCATCGTGCCCGATGCCGGTCTGCCGCGCTCCCTGGCGACGGGCCGGCCGCTCGGCGCTGGGCTCGCCACGCTGGCGTCGCCCCCCGGTCCCGGACAGGTGGGCGTCCGGGACGGCGCCATCTACGACCGGGTCGCCTGGCCCGCCTCGGACGGGCCGACATCGGACACCGCCGCCGCGGTGGGGGAGCCGGGAACCGAACTGGTCCGCCTCGACCGTTTGACGGGCCTGGCCGGCCCCGACGGCCGGCTCGCGCCGCACCTGGTCTCGGACGCCGTCGCCGCGGCCGCGCTGGCCCGCGCCGGCGGCGTCGACGCCCGGGCCGTGGCCCTCGGGCTCGGCGGTTTCAGCGTCGGCCCCCACCGCGTCGAGACGGTCGCCCAGGCCGGCGGCATCACGTACGTCGACGATTCGAAGGCGACGAACGCGCACGCCGCCGCCGCCTCGCTCGCCTCGTTCCCCGACGGCCGCGTCGTGTGGATCGCCGGCGGGCTCGCGAAGGGCGCCGTCTTCGACCGCCTCGTCGAGGAAATCCGGCCCAAGCTGCGCGGCGTCGTTCTCATCGGCCGCGACGCCTCGCCGTGGCGCACGGCGCTGGACCGACACGCGCCGGATATCCCGCGCGCGGAGGTCGCGCCGACGGACACTGAGGTGATGCGAAGTGCCGTGGCCCGTGCCCGTTCCCTAGCGCGCCCGGGCGACACCGTGCTGTTGGCGCCGGCGGCCGCGTCCATGGACCAGTTCCGCGATTACGCCGAACGTGGGGACGCCTTCGCCGCCGCGGCCCGCGCCCTCGGGGACCGGGGGGCGGACACCGGGCAAGGCGCCGGTCAGGAGGGGTAGCCGTGGAGGAGATGCCGGCCGGCCTCGCGCTGGAACGCCCCGCCACGGCCCGCAACCTGGTCACGGCCTACTACATGATCCTGGTGTCGACGGCGCTGCTCGTCATCATCGGGTTCGTCATGGTCGTGTCCTCGACCACGGTGACGAAGCTGACGCTGGACAAGAGCCCCTACACGCAGGCCGTGACGCAGGGCGTCTACATCGCGGTCGGGCTGATCGTGGCGTTCTGCGCCTCCCGTTTCCGGTTCGCCTGGTGGAAGCCCGTGGCGTGGGGCGCGTTCATCCTGACGCTCGTGCTCCAGGCCGTCACGGTGCTCGGCGCCGGCATCTCGGCCGGCGGCAACACGAACTGGCTGAAGGTCGGGGGCTTCTCGGTCCAGCCGTCGGAGTTCCTGAAGTTCGCGCTCGCGCTGTGGCTCGGCACGGTGCTGGCCAACAAGAAGGACCGGCTCGACTCGTGGGTCGAGCTGGCCGTGCCCGCGCTCGTCGGGCTCGTCGTGGCGGGCGGGCTCGTGATCCTCGGCAACGATGTCGGCACGGCCAGCGTCATCGGGCTGTTGGCGCTCGGCACGCTGTGGACGGCCGGGGTGCCGTGGCGCAAGCTCGCCGCGATCACGCTCGTCGTGGTCGCGGTTGGGGCCGTGGCCGTGCTCGTCTCGCCGAGCCGCCTCTCGCGCGTCAAGGCCCTGTTGGGTGGCAGCGCCGCTCGGGACGCGTCGCGGTCGACGGGCTGGCAGACGCGCCAGGCCGCCTACGCGCTGGCCGATGGCGGGCTGTTCGGCAAGGGGCTCGGCGCCTCGCACGAGAAGTGGAGCTGGCTGTCGCAGGCCGATTCGGATTTCATCTTCGCGATCATCGGCGAGGAGCTCGGGCTGGTCGGCTGCCTCGTCGTGCTCGTGCTGTTCGCGGTCCTCATCATCGGCCTGCTCCAGGTGGTGCGGTGGCATCCGGACCGGTTCTGCCAGGTGACGGTCGGCGCGATCGGCTGTTGGATCGCGGTCCAGGCCGTCATCAACGTCGGCATGGTGGTGCAGGTGCTGCCGGTGATCGGCGTGCCGTTGCCGTTCGTCTCCTCGGGCGGTTCGGCGCTCGTCGCGTCGATGGCCGCGATCGGTTGCGTGCTCGGGTTGATGCGCGGCGACCCGGCCGTCGGGCCCGTGCTCAAGGCCAGCCCGCAGATCATGCGCGACGCGTTCGGCCTGGTGGCGGCCGCGCCCGATGCCGAGACGCACCGCCGCCGGAAGCGTCGCCGCCGGGCCGCGCGGCCGGCGGGGACGGCCGCCCAGGGGACGCCGGGCCGTCCGGTGGTCGCTTCGGCCGTGTCCGATGCCGATGGGCCGGGTCGGGCGGGTCGGTCCGGTCGGGAGGCGGCCGGGTCGGATGGCGGCGCGCTCGTGGGCGCCCGTTCCGGGCGGGGCGCGCGGCGCGGCCGCGGTGAGCTGTTCGACGTCAAGGAGTTCGACGAGGTGGAGCTCCAACCGCACTTTTGGAGCCAGAAATGAAGGCCGTGTTGGCCGGCGGCGGGACCGCCGGACATGTCAACCCGTTGCTGTCCGTCGCGCAGGAGCTCAGGCGGCGCGACCCGGCCGTGGAGCTCGTCGTGTTGGGCACCGCGCAGGGGCTTGAGTCCAGGCTCGTGCCGGAGGCCGGGCTGGAGCTCGTGACGTTGCCGAAGGCCGCGTTCCCGCGCCGGCCGGGGCCGGCGGCGCTGCGCTTCCCGCGCGATTTCCGGCGGGCCGTGGCCGTGGCGCGCGGTGCGATCGAGCGGCTCGGCGCCGACGTCGTCGTCGGGTTCGGCGGGTACGTCGCCACGCCGGCCTACCTGGCGGCCCACCGTGCCGGGACGCCGATCGTGGTCCACGAGGCGAACTCCAGGCCGGGGCTGGCCAACCGACTCGGCGCCCGGTGGGCCGGGGCCGTGGCCGTGACGTTCCCGGAGACCAGGCTGCCGGGCGCGATCGTGACGGGGCTGCCGCTCAGGCCCGCGCTGGCCGGGCTCGACCGCGCGGCCGCGCGCGCGGGAGCGCTCGCGGAGCTCGGGCTCGAGCCCGGGCGGCCCGTGCTGCTCGTGACCGGCGGGTCGCTCGGGGCACAGCACCTGAACGAGACCGTCGCGGCCGTGGCGGCCGAGGTCGTGGCCGCCGGCTGGCAGGTGCTCCACCTGACGGGCGCCGGCAAGGCCCAGGCCGTCCGTGACGGGGCGCCGCGCGAGCATTATCACGTGCTGGAGTACCTGGACCGCATGGAGCTGGCCTACGCGGCCGCTGACCTCGTGGTCTGCCGTTCGGGCGCGGGCACGGTCGCGGAGCTGGCGGCCGTCGGGCTGCCGTCGGTCCTCGTGCCGCTGCCGATCGGCAACGGCGAGCAGGCGCTCAACGGGCGTGGCCTGGTGAGGGCCGGCGGGGCGCTCATGATCGAGGACCACGCGTTCACGCCGGACTGGGCCCGCGCGGACCTGCTCGGCCTCGTGCGCGCGCCGGAGCGGTTGGCCCAGATGGCCGCCGCCGCCTCGGGGGCCGGCATCCGAGACGGCGCGTCCCGCGTGGCGGACCTCGTGGAGCGTTGCGCCCGGGGGGCGGCCGCATGAGCGGATCGGCGCAGTGGCCCGAGGGGCGCATCCACCTGATCGGGGTCGGCGGGGTCGGCATGTCCGCGATCGCCGAGCTGATGGCCGCCGACGGCCTCACGGTCTCGGGCTCCGACCGGGCCGATTCGCCGGTGCTGGCCCGGCTGCGCCGGGCCGGGGTCGAGGCCTGGGCCGGGCATGCGGCGGCGCACGTCGACGGGGCCGCCCTCGTGGTCGTCTCGAGCGCGATCCGCGAGACGAACCCCGAGCTGGCCCGGGCCCGCGCGCTCGGTATCCCCGTGATCCACCGCTCGGTGGCGCTGGCCCGGCTGGCTGCCAGCCGCCGCCTGTTGGCCGTGGCCGGGACCCACGGGAAGACCACCACCTCGGCGATGCTGGCCACGGCCCTGACCGAGGCCGGCCTCGACCCGTCCGCCGCGATCGGCGGGGTCGTGCTCGGGGCCGGCACCGGGTCGAGGGCCGGGAGCGGCCCGCTCATGGTGATCGAGGCCGACGAATCGGACGGCTCGTTCCTCAACTACGCCCCCGACGTCGCCGTCATCACGAACATCGAACCCGACCACCTCGACCATTACGGCACCCGCGAGGCCGTCGAGCGGGCTTTTCACGACTTCGCCGACCGGATCCGGCCCGGCGGCCGGCTCATCGCCTGCGCCGACGACCCGGCCGCGGCCAGCCTCGCGCGGGCCGTTCGCGCGGCCCGCCCCGGCCTCGGCGTCGTGACGTACGGCGCGGATCCCGCCGCCGACGTCCGCGTCGAGGGCGTCCCGGGCCCCGAGCCCGCCGCCCCCGCAGCGGGCGTCAATGCTGATGGCTCCCAAGAGGCCCCATCCGCAGCCAAAACCCTTGACGCTCGGGGAGAGGGCGCGGGGTGGCATCGCGTCTCGTTGCGCGGGCGCGGGCTCGACCAGGTCATCGAGGTGGCGCAGCCCGGGTGGCACGTGGCGTTGGACGCGGCGGCCGCCTACCTCGCGGCCGTGTTCGGCGCCGGGGCGGACCCGGCGGCCGTGGCCGAGGGCCTGGCCGCGTTCCGCGGCACGGGCCGGCGGTTCGAGCCGCGCGGTGCGGCCGCGGGCGTCCGCGTGTTCGACGACTACGCCCACCATCCCACAGAGATCCGCGCCACGTTGGGTGCGGCCCGCGAGGTGGCCGGCGCCGGCCGGGTGCTCGTCGTGTTCCAGCCGCACCTGTACTCCAGGACCAAGAACTTCGCGGCGGGTTTCGCGGCCGCGCTGGCCGGCGCCGACCACGTGTGGGTGCTCGACGTGTTCGCAGCCCGCGAGGACCCGGTGCCCGGTGTGGACGGCTCCCTGATCACGGCCCTCATGGATCCGGCGGTGGCCCGGTTCGAACCGGACCGCGCCGCGGCCGTCCGGGCCGTGGCCGCCGCGGCCCGCCCCGGCGACATCATCCTCACGGTCGGCGCCGGCGACGTCACGGCGCTCGGCCCCGAGATCCTCCAGGCCCTCGAGCACGGGCCCGCCGCGGCGCGGGAGGCGGCCCGATGACGGCTGGGCGTCCGCTGCGTGGCCGCGGCCCCGCCGCCGATCCCCGAGCGTCAAGGGTTTCGGCTGCTAAGGGCCCGGGTTATCAGCCAGAAGTCTTGACGCAGCGGCGGGACGGCCAGGGCAAACCGAAAGCCGCGCCGCGGCGGGACGGCCAGTCCACGCCAAGACCCGGAACCGGCTCCGTGGCGGGGTCGGGGACCGGTGGTCCTCGTCAGGCGGTCCGGTCTGGTCAGGGGGTCCGGCCGCGTCAGGCGGCCCAGCCGCGCCGGGCGACTCGGCCGCAGCGAGCGGATCAGCCGCCACGGGGCGTGGGACCCAAGCGGGCGGGCACACCGCAACGCGCGCCCGGCGCGCGCCCGGCGCGGGCGGCCGAACCCGGCCGCACCGCGGGCCAACGCCTGTCCGCCTCCGAGACGGCCGCCCTCGCCAAGAGGCGCCGCGAGGCCAAGCGGGCACGCCGCCGGGGCACCCCACCCACCGGCGTCACCGCCGGGCGGCCCCGTCCGGCATCGGCCGCGGGAAGCGCGACCAAGCCCGGCTCCCAGCTGGCCGCCCCCGGAGGCAAGGCCGCGACCGCACCCGGCCGGCCGACATCGGCCACCCTCACGCGGCCCGAACGCAAGGCACGGAAGAAAGCCGAGAAACGCCAGGCCAAGGCCCTGGCGGCCCGCCGCCGGGCGCAGGCGCTGGCCTCCGGCGGCCCCGCGGCCACGGCCGCCCGGTTCGAGGCCAAGGCCAAGGCGGACCGGCGGGCCCGCCGTTGGCGCGTGGCACGGCACGGCCTGTACGTGCTCGTGCCCGTCGCGCTCGCGGCCGTCGTCTGGTTCACGCCCGTGTGCGCCGTGCGCCAAGGCGAGATCGAGGTGCGCGGCATCGGCGGCGTCGTCTCCCAGGCGACGATCGACCAGCGGCTCCGGACCGCGGTCGGCACACCGTTGGCGCAGCTCAACACCGGGGCGCTCGCCAAACGGCTCGATTCGGTGGCGGGCGTGAAATCGGCGACCGTGAGGCGCGTGTGGCCCACGGGTCTGCGCGTCACGATCGATCCCCGCATCCCGGCCGCCTGCGTCCAGAGCGGCGGGGCATGGGTGCTGCTGGACGGCGACGCCGTCGAGCTCGGCACCGTGGCGACCCCGCCGGCCGGGCTGCCGCAGGTGGACGTGCCGCTGCGCGCCGGGAACGCCCGGACGTTGCGCAGCGTGCTCGACGCGCTGGCCGGCATGCCAGCGTGGCTGACGGGCGAGATCGCCCACATCGGCGCGACCACGCAGGACACGGTGCATTTCACGTTGACGTCGGGGGCGCAGGTGGCGTGGGGCGACGGCTCCGCGCCGGCCCTGAAGGCGGCCGCGCTGAAGGTGTTGCTCGGCCAGGCCGGGAAGAGTGCCGCGGCCTCGGCGTTCGACGTCTCGGCGCCCACGCTGCCGTACATTCGCCCGCCCAGTCAGAGCCCCTCGGCGAGCGGCACGGCGAGCGGCACGGCCAGTCCGCGCCCCTCGGCCACGGACTAGGGGCGGGGCCCGGCCGGGTCTCGGCCCGGCCAGGCCCGCGCCGGGGCTACTTGACCGTGAGTTTGAGCTTCTTCGTGACCTTGCCGGCCTTGACCTTGATCGTGGCCTTGCCCTTGGCCATCGCCTGAAGGCGTCCGGCCTTGTCGATGGCCGCGACCTTCTTCTTCGTGGACTTGAACGTGACCTTGACCGCGAGGGCGGTCTTGGGTCCGAGTTTGGGGGTCAGGTAGACGATCTGGCCGGTCTTGAGCTTCTTCTTGAGTTTGACCGTGACCTTCTTGACCGTGGAAGCGGCCGATGACGGACGCTTCTTCAGCACGGTGACCTTCACCTTGGTCATTTGGGCGCCGGAGACGATCGTGATGATCGCCTTGCCGGGTTTCTTGGCCTTGACCTTGCCGGAGGCGGAGACGCTGGCCACCTTGGCCTTGGAACTCTTGAACGTGACCGGTACGCTCGCGCCATCGGCCGTGTAGGCCAGGGCCACCAGTTTGTAGCTCTTACCCTTAAGCAGGTTCACCTGTCCGAGGGCGGCTTTGACTTTCGCGGCGACCGGCCCGGCCGGTGGCGGGGTGGTGGTTCCGGGCCCGCCCGGCGTCGTCCCCGTCCCAGTGGACCCGCCCGGAGTGGTCCCACCCGGGTTCGTGGCCGAGGCCCCGCCAGGCTTGAAGCTCACGTACACGACGTGGTCGGCCATCACGTGTTTGAGCGTGAGCGTCCAGGTGCCGTCGCGGTTGTCGACCAGCTGGGCGGTCACGTCGGTGATCTGCCCGCCGGTCGCGTCCTCGACTCGGTCGACCTGGTAACCGGGTCCGGGCGTGATGACGACCGTGTCCTGTCCGGCCTCCGGGACCGTGGCGGTCTGGGCCGTCGCGCTCCCCGTGGTCCCCGTGACGGTCCGGACCCGGTATTTGCCGTCGAGGTCGAGGTTGCCGATGGCGACATCGCCGTCCTCGACGTCGAACGGGTCGGAGGTGGTGGCGTAGTAGCCCGGTTTGACGACCTGGATTTGGAAGCCGCTGCCGTTGTCGACGCCGGGAACGCCGTAGGCGCCGTCGGGACCGGTGATGGCGGGTCCGGCGACGACGGTGGGTTCCTCGCCGGAGCCGCCGGGCTTCACAACGCTGACCTCGGCTCCCGCGACTGGCTGGCCGTCGGGTCCATCGACGGTGCCCGTCACGGTGTGGCCGGGGATGAAGGTGACGTCGATGTGGTGGGTTTGGTCGATGTCGTCGAGTTGGTAGGTGCCGCCGCTGGCGTTGACCTGGTCGGTGATGTCGGTGACGTTGTCTTCGGCGTCGGTGTCGGTGACCGTTCCGATGGAGTAGCCGGGGTCGGCTGTGATGGTGACGGTGGCGTCGCCTTTCCAGTCAACTGGATTGGGGGACACGGTGACGGTGCCGTGGTCGTAGACGCCGGTTCCGCCGATGTCGTATTGGGGCGTCAGGTCGATGGTGCCGGGTAGGGTGACGTTCTGGTCCGCCACGTCGAACGAGCCAGAGGAACCGGTGGAGTAACCGGGCACGTCGATTTGGACCTGGTAGTCGGTTCCCTCTGGGATGTGCCCGAACGTGAACGTTCCGTCGGGCTGGATGTCGACGGGTCCGGCGATGACGGTGAACTGTCCGTCCCCCTCACCTGAAGGCACCACGAGGGTGGCGGTCCCCTCGGTGATCGGGTCGGAGCCGGGGCGGGTCGAGCCGACTTGGCCCGTGACCTCGTAGGAGGGGCCGGTTGGGGTCATCACGATCGGGTCGGTGATCGTGACGTTCGTGTCTTGGACGTCGAACGGGTTGGAGGTGGCGGTGTCGTAGCCGGGTTTGGTGACTTGGATTTCGTAGCCGGTGTCGGGGAGCACGCCGGGGATTGCCCAGGTGCCGCCGGGGCCGGTGGTGACGGGCCCGGCGACGACGGTGGGTTCGCCGCCCTCGGGGTCGGGTTTGACGAGGACCACCTCGGCGCCTGCCACTGGCGTGCGGTTGGGGTCTTGGACCGTGCCGCCGACGGTGTAGCCCTCGATGAAGGTGACGTCGATGTGGTGGGTTTGGTCGATGTCGTCGAGTTGGTAGGTGCCGCCGCTGGCGTTGACCTGGTCGGTGATGTC
>JAISIU010000115.1 GCA_031261885.1 Bifidobacteriaceae bacterium | reverse complement strand
CGGGAACGCGCAGGTCAGCGCGTCTGATACAGTGTTGACCATGAGGCAGTACGTGCAGCGGCTCGCGGATGATGCGTTGGCGGAGCTGTTCAACGAGCTGCCGGCTGTTAGCGTCGTGGGTCCCAGAGCGTGTGGGAAGACCACCACAGCGGCGCGGCTCGTTCCCAACATCGTGCACCTCGACGCGGAAGACACCGCACGGGTCTTCCATGAGAACCCGGACGCAGCGCTTAAGGCGGTCGGGGAACCTGTGGTCCTCGACGAATGGCAACGAACGCCAGAGGTGTTGGGCGCCGTCAAGCGCGCAGTCGACTCCGGCCAGGGCACCGGGCGATTCCTGCTGACGGGCAGCGCGGAGCTTCCGTTGACCACCAAGCAGTGGCCCGGCACCGGCCGCGTCGTTGATCTGCGCATGTACGGGCTGACCGTCCGAGAGCAGCTGGGGCGGCTCGGGGGGCCTGGTTTCATCGACCGCCTGGCCACCGGGAACGTCGAACAGTTGCAGCCAGCCGGTTCGTGGTCGGAATCGCCAGACATCACGGGCTACCTTGCCCTTGCGTTGCGCTCGGGCTTCCCGGAAGCGACCACGTTGACGTCGGAACGGGCGCGGCTCGCTTGGCTGAGCGGCTATGTCGACCACCTGGTGCAGCGGGACATATTCGCGACGGGGACCTCAGTGGACCAGGCGCGGCTGCGTGCCTATTTCGAAGCGCTGGCCCTCTACTCGGCCAGCGTGCCGCAAGCCAAAACCGTCTACGACGCCGCCGGCGTCTCACGGAAAACTGCGATGACGTACGACGACGTCCTGAGCCGCCTGTACGTCCTTGATCTCGTGCCGGCGTGGGCCTCGAACCGGTCCAAGCGGCTCGTGAAAGCTCCCAAACGCTACTTGGTCGACCCGGCGCTTGTCACAACCGCCTTGCAATCCGATGTGCCCGGCATTGTGCGTGACGGTCGATTACTGGGGGCGTTGATCGACACCTTTGTGGCATCTCAGATCCGGCCGGAAATCGCATTGGCGCTGCCGCGTCCGCGAATGTTTCATTGGCGTGACCAATCCGGCCGTGAAGTTGACATCGTCATCGAATTGCCCGGTGGCCGGGTCGCGGGCATCGAGGTGAAAGCGGCCGCCTCAGCGACTCGGACTGACGCCAAGCACCTCGCATACCTCAGGGATCAACTCGGCGACAGATTCGTCATCGGCCTGGTTCTATACGCGGGACCGATGACGATCGACTGGGGCGACCGCCTTGCCGCCGCTCCGATCTCTACCCTGTGGGCGTGACCGCAACGGTAATTCCCCGACCAGCGGGTTGAGCAGCTCGTCAACGTGTGAGCCTCCCGCGCCGCCGGTGGCGGTGCGGTGGGAGGATGGCGGTGGTGGCCATGGCCGGCCGCTTTCTCAGAGACGGGAAGATGAGTGGAGCGTCCCATGGACCACGACCATGATGTGTACACGCACGGGCACGAGGCGGCGGTGTTGGCGTCGCACACGTGGCGCACCGTCGAGAACTCGGCGGCCTACCTGATCCCCGAGCTCAAGCCTGGCCTGTCCCTGCTCGACGTCGGTGCGGGCCCGGGCACCATCACGTGCGGGTTCGCGAAGAAGCTGGCGCCCGGCCAGGTGATCGGGCTGGACCGCGACGAAGGGATCGTCGAACAGGCGGCGGTCGCGCCGGAAACCCAGGGGCTCGACAACCTCTCCTTCATGGTTGGGGACGTGTATTCGTTGCCGTTCCCGGACGGAACTTTCGACATCGTGCACTGCTCCAACGTGCTGCAACATTTGACCGACCCGGTGGCCGCGCTGAAGGAGATGGCGCGCGTCGCCAAACCGGGTGGCCTGGTCGCGGCGCGCGAATCGGATTACGGCGGGATGGTGTGGGCGCCGGCGGTGCCGGAGATGGACCAGTGGCGGGACCTGTATTGCCGGGTGGCGCGGCACAATAACGCCGAGCCCGATGCCGGCCGGTTCCTTCTGGGTTGGGCGCACGCCGCCGGTTTCACGGACGTGACGCCGTCGAGTTCGACCTGGTGCTACGCGACGCCGGAGCTGACGGCCTGGTGGGGCGGCCTGTGGGCGGCGCGAACCGAGAAGACGGCCTTCGGCCGGGAGGCGAAGGAACTGGGCTGGGCCACGCAGCAGGGCCTGAACCGGATCGGCGCCGGCTGGCGGCGCTGGGCGGCGGACCCCGACGCCTGGATCTCGATCCTGCTCGCCGAAATCATCGCCCGCGTCTAGTCCCGGGCCACAGTTGCGCCGCCCGTGGCCCAGGTGGCGTGGCGCGGCTTACTTAGCCCACAACTACCGCAGGAAGAACCAAGCGACCACACAAACAGCCGCCACCAACGGTAGCGCTGCAACAGACATGACCGCGACGACCGCCTTGCGTGGTGCCCCTGCAAGGCCACCCCATCTCGGCCGGGCAACGGCGACGGTGGCATCTGCTTGTACAGGAGGGTTCTCCCCCTTGCCTACTGTGGCGGTCCCTGCCGCGGCGGATTTGGTCGAACTTACGGGTTGCTGCCATGCTCGCCAGATAGTTGTCAAGTCACTGAATAGCACTTCTGGCTGGATTCCGAATGCTTGCGCGCGAATCCCGCAGCCGCGGGAGGTCAGGACGGCGCGATCTCTCATTCTCAAAGTATTCAGGACTGGGGCGTCATCTGCAAGGATCACATGAACTACTGACTTGTCGAGGGAAATGTCCGCCACGAACCGCCATTCCAAAGGAGTGATACGTTTCCATGGAGCTGAATCGGTAAAGCTGATGATGCCACTGCGGTCTACGCGTAAACCACGAGTTTCCGCGTGCCTCATGCTCCAAACGCCGATTCCGGCAGCGCTGGCACAAATTATGGCTGCCAGCAGTAGCATTCCGCCAAAACCCTCGCGCAGTGATCCTCTGGGGGAAAATAAGCACAACCAAAGTCCTGTGGGGAGTGTGCAAAGTGTTGCAATGACAAGTTTAAACACTGATTTAGTATAGTATTGCCACGCCAACGGCCAATACCGCGCATTGCAAGTCAGGTCCATAACGACCCCTCCATCCAAGTTAAGAGTCGAAACGGTCGGATTCTTGAATCTCTGTATCGCCAAGCAGTGTGACATCTGGTGGTGTTGACCATGCTGGTATTAAAC
Organism: Bifidobacteriaceae bacterium; assembly: GCA_031261885.1. Classification (GTDB taxonomy): domain Bacteria; phylum Actinomycetota; class Actinomycetes; order Actinomycetales; family WQXJ01; genus JAISIU01. The sequence continues at coordinate 8,083 of JAISIU010000115.1, read as the reverse complement.
CCATTCCCTGTGCGGCTGCGACATCGGCTTCGTGCGCCTGAGTGCGCTCTTGCCCAGACATTTGATCCCTTCGACTGTTCCATTCCGAGAAAGCCTCTTTCGCCATCTTGTCGAAGGTCTCGATACGTGCAAGGTCTCGTAGCGGCCGCTTGCCAGCAGCGATGTCGTCAAGTGCCGCCAGATCGCTCTCCTTGTTCGTGCTCTGTCGAAGTACTGAAATGGCCGCCCGAATCATGCGGTCGAACTCGAGGGATCCATGGATCGAAGTCATAATTCTTGGCTTGTCGTCAGGCATTGTAGGTCCGCAATCTAAATCTGGGGCAGGGAAAGAGCTGAGCCTGGAAGCTTGATATTCTCCATGCCACCGTAAGTGCCGAGCGCACTGGCGATATCACCGATGAATGTCTCAGCCAGAGTGGCTGCAGCGCCAAAAATGTCAAGGATATCAGAAACGGTGGAAATGATCTTGATCACCATGGCACCAGCGGCTCCGGCGCTGATCCATCCAGCAGGATTCCAAAAATTGGTACCAGTGACGAGCAGTGAGGCACCAAAAGCGAGCATTAAATCAAGGAGAGTCGACATCAAGTCTTTGACTGCCTGTGCATTCTCCCACATTCCGATACATACTTGGTCGTAGTCGCTAGCGACGGCCGTGATCGGATCTGATGCGTCTTGAATCGCGTGGTATAACGTTGTGAAGTAGTCTTGGGCCGCGTCGGCGGCCGAACCAGACCATTCAGCGAATGCTGTGTTACTGGCGACGCGCAGTTCGGTGGCAGTACTGTCCATGAAGGAGGAGAGCTTACGAAGGGCATCCTCGGCTTGCGCGACTGCTTGCCAGTTTCCAGCGAAGTTGTGTGTGACGCCGCTGATGGCATCTTTCACTTTCGGAATCTTTTGAATGACACGCAAGAGGAAGGCGCCAGGATCAAGGAGATCGGGGACGGGATCGAAGATGCGGTCGACGAGGTCCGGTATTGGCTTCTTGGCGACGGGTGTAGTGAGGTCGTCGGCTGGTTCTGCCATGGCTATTCCTCGATCTCTGCGCAGAGCTGCTCGAAGCGGTCAATGCGGTTCTGCTCGGCGGTCTTGTAGAACTGGGCGATGGCGGTGAGGCTTGCCCCCGAGCCCGATAGGAGCTGGTTGAGCTGCTGGCAGGCGTCAGTGATTTTGTCGCAGGCATTGGTACTGGCGTGGACGATTTCGCTGAAGAGCCCGGCTTGGGAGGAATCCACGGCGACCCATTGCTGGGCGTAGGCCTTGGCGGTGGTGGCTTGGTCGCCGAGGGTGTCGAGACGACTGGCGAAGGTCTGGATGTCAGCAGGTTGGTGGCGGATGGGCATGGCGTTCCGTTCGTGACGAATTGATCTGAGAGTTAGTTTACGCTCAGGGCGGGCCTGAGGGGGCCCGCTGAGGAGTGGCAAGGCGGGAGGGTGGTGCAGTGGGCGGGGATTGTGCGGTCAGGGCTAGCTGAGGACGGCAGAGGGGTTGATGCGGGTTCGCGCTGCAATGCAGGCGGCCGTGGCTCGAACCATTTGCAATGAGGGCGTTGAGCGGCGGCAAGCGTGAAGTTAAGGCGAACGGCAGTGGCGGCAGACCCGACGCCTGGATCTCGATCCTGCTCGCCGAAATCATCGCCCGCGTTTGACGAGATAGCGGTGGCCGGCTGCCTGGCTGGCGTTAGTCGGCCCAGGGGTGCCCCAGGGCCTGGAGGGGGATGCCCCAGACGCGGTCGTCGAGGCGGACGATGTCGTCACCGAGGTAGACCACGTAACCGGCGTGCGCCTGAGTGGCGGCGAGGAAGGCGCGAAGGGAACGGGCGTACTCGGGGCGCAGCGTGGTGGAGGACTTGACTTCAATCCCGACCATGGCGCCGGCGCCGTCCGTGAGCACGAGGTCGACCTCAAGCTTGGTTTTGGCGTCGCGCCAGTAGTAGACGGTGACGGGATGATCGACCTCGCTGACGGCGGCGGCCGCGAGCACCTGCGCGGCGACGTACGCCTCGACGAGGGCGCCGAAAATTTCGGGTTGGTCAAAGGCACGGGGGTTGGCGCGCCGGATGGATTCGGCCGCGAACGCCGGGTCCACGGGGATGACTTTGGACCGCGCGCGAGTCGGGCGGGCTGGGCCAGTCGCCAGGTTCGGCAGGAAGTGCAGCAGGAACCGTTGCTGCGCCACGTCGAGGTAACGGTCCACGGTCCGTGGCACGATGCCGATACGTTGCGCCAGCGAATTGACGTTCAGTACGGCGCCTGGCGTCCGGAAACAGGCGTCGATGACGCGCTGCGCCTGTGCGCGGTCGAAACGTTCGCCGGGTAGAACGTCCGGTGACAGCGTGCGGAGCACGGCGTCGCGGACCCAACGGTCGCGCCTGGCCGTGGCCCAGGGTGACAGTGCCAGATCCGGGAAGCCGCCGGCCATGATGGTCTCGCGGATGTCGCCATCGGGTGCTGCGACCTGACGCTGCGTGGTGGGCCGAGGCCCGAAGAGCTGGGCCAGTAGAGCGGCGGGGCCTTCGGGGTGTCCCGCCAGTTCGAGGCCCGTGAGCGGGTCGAGGCGCCAGGTCTCCGCACGCCCCGCGAGCGGATCACTGCCCCCCAGGCCGGTCCGCCCAATCGAGGACGACCCGGTGAGGAGGAACTGCCGCCGTGGCCCAGCCGCTGCCGGTTCATCGACGAGCGTTTTCACACATAGAGGGAGGTCGCGCAACAGCTGGGCCTCGTCGATCACCGTGCGCGGCGGCAACGAGCGCAACCATCCGGGTAGATCGGCGCTGGCCTGCTGGAACGTGACCTGGTCAGCCAGGCTGGTGTAGAGCTGGAAACGCCCGTTTTCCACGAGGCGGTGCGCTAGCCACGTCTTGCCGACGGCGCGCGCGCCCTCAAGGACGATGACGCGCGCGGGTGTCGCATCGGGGTCCAGCACTCGTTCGATAGCCCGCGTAACCATGCTGCTCAGCGTAACACAGAGCAGGAATATTCATGCTGTCATAGCAGGAATATTCCTGCTCTGATGGCAGGAAAATCTCAGCGGCAGGCTGCGTGTCGCCCAGCAGCGGTCGTGATCCCCGGAGAATGCCGCAGCAGACGTGGCGTGACACCCCGAGGTGGGTGGTTTCAGCGGACGAGCACCCAAACCACCGAAGCAAAAGCCATGAGGAACATGGCCAGGCACATGATGCGAACCCCAATCCGGAGCGGACGCGGTGCCGCGCGGAGCCCTGGCGTGAACGGTCCGTGGCGTCTCACGACCGGGTCGACCGAAGGGGCGTCGGCGAACCACGCCGGCGGGGGCGTGGGCGCAGCCGCGCCACCGGCATCGCGCCAGACCGAGCTGAGGGCCTGGCAGAGCTCATCCGGCGCCGTACCGAGTAGCTTCGCGGGGATGGTGCATCCCTGCGTTGTCAGGATTGTTCTGTCCTTCTCTTTAAGATGCGCGAGTGCCGGGCAGCCCGGCTTGAGGATGACTCGAACGGTCGACTTGATCAGACGGATATCTGCGATGGAGGACCAGGGCAGGGGGGTCAGTCGCCGCCAGGCGAGAGAATCGACAAGGCTGACGATTCCCGACTGGTCGACGCAAAGACCTCGCGCTTGAGAGTGCGCCATGCGCCACACCACTGTCGCCGCGCTCACAGCGCAGATGAAGGCGACAAAGAAGAACGCATGGCCGCACAGCCGCAATAAGGATAAGTCAGTGATGGACAACAAGAAGCCGAGGATCAGAGCGATGAACATCGCGTCAATGAGCTGAAGCGCCGACCGGCGATACGCTAGCCGCGATAGTGGCCAGCACCACGTGGCATGTGACGTTGTTGGGTCAGATTTGGTCACGTGTTCGTCGCCCGACTGCCCGGCGGGGACGTCAGAGGGACGGCGGCGTGTCATGAGCAGTGAATGGTCCCTTCGAGCCAAGCGTCGTGGTCAACCGTAGAGGTGGCGAGCCAAGAGTTGGTAATCTTGACGACGGCTCCCTGGGTGCCGCTGACGTTAAGATCACCGTTCTTCTCAACGGTAAATGGACTGCTCGACTGGAAATACAGCCCATTGCCAATGGCGATTGAGAGACCGAAGAACTTTGGAGACTTTTGCACGGTCACATAATCACCCGGAGGTGTGCTCATCGGGTCCGATCCACGCGGTTTGCAAACTGAAATATTACCAGAAGTGTTTCTTCTAAACGAGGGTAGTGACACTGTATGCGGGCCGGTTGACGTCTCCGTCGTACCGTGGTACATGACGGTTATGGTGTTGGCCGACTGGGATACGTTCTTGTCCGTCCCGCAGGCGCACAAACAACTGCAGAGAAGTAGGGCAACAGCCAACAGAAATGGGAGCGGCTGAAAGCTTGACACGTTAGAACGACCTTGCGAACGCTTTGCAATACTGAGGCTCACGGGTGCTCCTTGATTCTGCTTACTTGACCAGTGGGCTGTCAAAACCGGCTGGGCGTGGAAGCGTGCCGAATGTACTGTTGAATTCGTTTGCAACCGTAATGATAACCGTGAGTGTATTCTTGTATTTGTTGACATCATCGACGGCCTCGATCGCGGTCTTGGCCGCATCCGTGGCGAGCCCGATGGTGACGGCGAGGGCTGCGTTGTCGGCGATTGCGGAAAAGATGTTCGTATCGGCGATCGGCTCGAGGGCCATTTCAACGGCGCCGGCCATGGCGTAGTCCATTGCTTTGCCGAAGAAAGACCCGGCAAGCGTGGCGGCCGATTCCATACCGACAGCAACCATGGACAGGGACGAGGTCGCCTGGTCCAACTCGGTAGCGGCGGATTCGATCTGGCTCGCGAAATCGGTGAAGAACGCTTGCGCATCAAGGTAGGCGTTTCCGGACCACGAGCGGATGGCGCCGAATGCGGTCTGGATGTGTTCGGCCTCGCACATGAGGAAGTCATGGAGCGCGCCGGCCGCACCGGAAGCTTGCTCGACATCATGCCAGTTGCCGCTGAAACCTCTGCCGACTTCCGCGAGCGGGTCTTTGTCGAAAATCATGTTGATGATAGTCGCGAGGGTCCCGGTGAGGCCCGTCCAATCACCGTTCAGGACCTTCGAGACGAGGTTCTCAGGCACGTCGGCTGATGGGGCGGCATCGAAGAAACTGTCGGGCGCGGCGATCGGGCCATAGACGAGCGGGAGGCAGACCGGTGAGTAGTGCGACTGATACGTGGCATCGAGCGCGGCAGCATGCGCCGCGTCGGTTTTGTCATAGAGCGCGGCCTGCTTGTCAAGCTCGGTGGCCGAAGCCAGGAGGGCGGTGTCAAGCTCGTGGAGATAGGCGGCCACGGCCTGGTTGAGGCCGGACAGCGCACTGGTGGCGCTATGGAAGAGGACGCCATCGTCGAGCTTAGGCATCGTGAAGTACTGCTTGGCGTAGGCCGTGGCGCGGTCGATGGTGTGACCTCCCAGGCCACGCAGAGCCTGTGAGAAGCCACGCAGTTCACCCGTGTTGACACTGAAACCGTCGGCCATGATGCGCTGCCTTACCTGCCTCGCCACGAGGCCGCCGCGATGGTGTCGGCGTCCTCGAGCCCTTCGCGAGCGGTGCGCAGCTTCGTGATGCCGTGCTCCAAGGCCGTGTTCATGGCTCGCATCGATGAGGTCCACGAGCGGTGCGCGGTGAGATAGGCCGTGCGGGCGGCTCCGCTCCATTCCTTTTCGAGCGTACGGGCGGAAGTGTCAAGGTCGTCAACGATCCGGTTGAGGTCCAACAGGTGGTCTTTTAGCCGCTTGATGTGTGCGTCCACTTCTGAGTAAGCGATCAGCAGTGGGGCGGACATGGGACTTCCTTCCAGGTGGACGCGAACACTGACAAGACTAGACGAACATCGGAGGAGCTCAGGCCTTCAGGGCCTGGCGGAGGCTGTCGGAGAGGGACGCCGAAGCGCCCTTCAGGGCGCGATAAGCGCCCCGCGGATCCGTTGCCACGTAATCGGCCAGATCGCCGCGGCGGGCCGCGATCGACATCGCGATCTGCTTGCGGATACGGCGGGCCGGCGGCGATTTCTCAATGCCGCACAGGATTTCGACCTCCGTGGTCTTGCCCTGGTCGATCCATTGCTGCAACAACTGCCAATCGCGGCCATGGTCGCCGCGGCGTCGGGCCTCGGCGAGCGATTCGGCGTCCGTGTTGACACGGTCGCGGACACGCGTCGCCGCACCGTCGAACTCCTCGGACATGGACTTCAGCCACCCGATGTCGTCCGCCAGCCGTTCCGCTCGTTCGGCGCGATCCGCGTCCGCCACTTGGTCAGCCGCCAATTTCCTCGGCCACGCGCGGCTCGCCGACGGCGCGCGCGCCGCCCGGACCGTGTCCGATGCCGCCGGCGCCGCCCAGGTCTTCTGCCCCGGGCGTGCGATTGATCTGCGACGTCAGCGTGAACAGCGTGTCCCAGGACCGTTTGAGGTCGGCGACGGCGCCACGCGCCGCCTCCGCGTAGCCGACCAGGTGTTCGGCCACCTCCATGACACGGGTCGCGATGCTCGCGGTGTCGGAGGCGGGCGACCAGTCGACATCGGCCGCCGGCATAGCCGTGGCGGCGTCCCCGGCCGTGGCCACCAAACGCAACGTTCCGGCCCGGCCGGCCTGCCCGTCATCGTCGGCCCTGCCGAGCTCACCCGCCAAGCGGACGGCGAGCGCACGGACATAGGCCGCGGCCGCGCCAACCGCGCCGCCGGCCGCGCGGACGATCTCGCTGAACTGCTCAAGCCGCTCGGCGACCCCTTCGGCCGCGTCGGGATAATGCCCGAGCTCGCGAGCGAACTCCGCCAGCTGCAGCTCGAAGGCCGCCTGGCCGGCGCCGACCCACTGGTCGCGCAGCTGGTCCGGGACGGCCTCGACGTTGCGGATGACGGCGCGGACGGCGCGGGCCGAGGCGTGCCAGGCCTGGGCGGCGACATCGAGCGCCTCCCAGTTGCCGGCGAACGGCTTGGCCGCCCACTCGGTGACGGGGTTGAACCCGAACAGTGCCTCGCACAGCCAATCGGCGTCCGCCTCGGCCGAATCGGAACCGGGGACCAGTGCCTCCAGCCCCGTGGTGGGAACCGGCGCGGTCAGCTCCGCGACCGGATCCGCGACCGCCCGCACGATGCCGGCGGGCGGGGTCGGCACGGCGCCGGCCAGCGTCTCGCGGTCCGGCCACGGCAGTTTGAACAGCGTGCCCAAGCCGCCGATGCCGTCCCTCGTCGAAGCGGTCGCCGGGCCGTCCGGCGCGGCGTACTGCGCCCACTCGGCGCGCATGTCCTCGAGCTTGGCGCGTTCGGCGTCCTCGGCGGCGAGGATCGCGCGGACGCCGGCATCGGCCTCCTCGATTTCGCGTTGGAGCTGCGCGATCTTGGATTCCATCGTGGCCTGCCGTGCGGCCTCCTGGTCGAGGAGGCGACGCAGCTCGTCATCGGGCAGGTCGGGGTCCGTGTTGCGTCGGCGGGTCGGCGCCGCCTCGAGCCGGCGGGTCAGCTCCTCCATCTGTTGGAGCAGGTCGCGGACGAACGCCTGATTGCGGTATTCGGCGGTGGCCCAGCGCGCGCCGAGCAGGCCGATCTTCTCCGCCATCGCGTCCGCGGCGGCGGCCGCACAGCGCAGCGCGGTGCCGGCCACGACCGGCGCGGAACGGTAGGAGGCGCGGAACGGCGCGAGGATCAGGCCGAACCCGCCGTCGAGCGCGCAGTGTTTGCGCACATAGGCGGAGATGTGGCGCAACGCGTCCCGCTGGCCGCCGAGGAACGCGGCGAGGCCGTCGAACAGGTCGGCGCTCGCTGTCATGGGCGCCGCGCCGGCCGCGGCCGGCGCGGGGGAGCTGGCGCTGCCGGACGTGACGGCCTCAGAGGAGCTCGTCATCGTCGTCGACGCCCTCCACGTCGATGAGGACCGGGCCCGTGCCACGGGTGCCGGCTCCGGCGAACCGGGACACCGGTTCGTCCTTGGAGGCGCCGCCGGCCGCGCCGCCCATCACTCCGGGCGTCCACCCGGCCATGTGGTTCTTGAAATTGTGCGACCGGAACCCGGCGCCGCCCGCGCCCATGCCCATGCCGCCCATGCCCATGCCGCCCATCATCATGCCGCCGGAGGCGGT
>JAISIU010000049.1 GCA_031261885.1 Bifidobacteriaceae bacterium | reverse complement strand
GCTGGGGCGAGCCGGCCGAGGAGCTGGTTTGTTGTGCTCCTGTCAACCGGGGGGCGCGTCGCGACATTCCGAGGGGGTATGAACACCGCACGGCGGTTGGCTCACATCATGCCAGTCCGTCTGGGCGTTGGCTAGGACCAAGTTACGTGGTCGTAGTGTGTTTCGCTACTGGCGAACATAATCTCACGGTACAAGCGGGAATTCTTCATGAAAAATTGAGTAAAACTACCGGGAACCGTGCGAATCCGGCACGCGAGCCGACATCAGCGACACCGCGCCGAATCGGGCCGCGCGCCGGCGGCCGGGGCGGTCAGGACAGGGCCGCGGCGACCGCGAGCTCGAGCGCCCGGCCGAACCGGTTCTCGCGCTCCGCCGCGGTCATGTCGGTGCCCTTCTTGAACATGTGGTCGGACACCGTGAGGACCGCGAGCCCGCTCTTGCCCTCGGCCGCGGCCGTCCCGTACAGCGCGGCGGCCTCCATCTCGACACCGAGCACGCCGAGGGCGCGGGCCGCGTCGAGCTGGCCCGGGATCTTGTCGTAGAAGTGGTCGTTCGACAGGACCGTGCCGAGATGGATGTCGGAGGCGTCGCCGGCCTGCGCCATCGCGGCGGCCGCGAGCCGGAAATCCGCCACGGCGCTGAAATGGGCGCCGGGAATGCGCGACTCGTTCATCGACGACGAGGTGTGCGCGCCGGTCGCGATGATGACGTCTCCGACGTTCACCTGATCCGAGAGCCCGCCCGCCGTACCGACGCGGATGATGCGGTCCACACCGTAGAACCGGAACAGCTCGGTCGCGTAGATCGAGAACGACGGCATGCCCATGCCGGAGGCCATGACGGACAGCGGCTTGCCCTGGCATGTGCCCGTGAAACCGCCGATGCCGCGCACGTCGGTCACGAGGCGGCAGTCCTCGAGGATCTGGGCGGCGATGCGCTCGGCCCGTTTCGGGTCGCCGGGCATGATGACGGCGGGCGCGAAATCGCCGGGTTCGGCGCTGTTGTGCGGTGTGGCCATGACCCTCACCCTAGCGGCGGCCCACGGCCCGGGGCCACCGCCCGGCCCCCGCCAGGGCCTCCAATACCGAGCGTCAAGACTTTTGGTCCATAACCGGGCGTCTTAGGAGCCATTACTCATGACGCAGCGAGGAGGGGAGGCGACACCCGCAACCGCTAAGCTGAGAGACGAATCCTCCTCCCCCGGCCCATCGCCTCCTTTCCCGCCCCGGCTTCGCCGTCGGTGAAAGGTGTTCCCGCATGGACTCGATCGGACCCGGCGCCGTGGCGATCATGCTCGGGCTGTTCGTCGGGATCGCGCTGTTCGTGCCGTATGTCTGGCTCAGCTACCGGCGCCGCGGCCGGCTCACGGCATGGCGCATCGCCGGCGCCGCGAGCTGCCTCATCTACGGGCTCGCGATCTGGACCTACACGCTCCTGCCGCTGCCGGACCCCCACCGGATCAAACACTGCCTGACCCCACAGCTGGACCCGCTGCGCTTTATCGCGGACGTCCGCAAGTACGGCGCCGCCACGGCCGCACAGCTGGCGCACAACCCCGCCCTCATCCAGCTGGTGTTCAACGTCGTGTTCTTCGTCCCCCTCGGGTTCCTGCTGCGCGCGATGTGGCGTCGCGGGGTGGTCGTCAGCCTCCTGGCCGGGCTGGCCGTCTCCCTGCTCGTCGAGTGCACACAGGGGACGGGCGTGTGGGGCCTGTTCCCGTGCGCCTATCGGCTGTTCGACGTCGACGACCTCGCGACCAACACGCTCGGGGCCGTGGTCGGGAGCCTCCTGGCGTGGCCGTTGCTCCGGCGGCGGGCGCGCCGCGCGGCGGGCGCGCCCGTTGTGCCCGATGCCGTCCCGCGCCGCATCACGGTGTGGCGTCGCGCCCTGGGGTTCCTCAGCGACGGCCTCGCCACCCTGCTGCTGGTGCTCGGGACCGGCACGGCGATCGAGGCCCTCCAGCTCTACCTGCTGCACCGGCGCTTCCGCGAGGCCGATGCCGTCCTGGCGAGCACGATCGCCTGGGCCGCGGTGCTCGCGCTGCAGCTCCTCGTCACGCTCGCGAGCGGGAGAACCATCGGCGACCACGCAGTCGCCATCCGTTACGTTCCGAGAGCGGCCTGGGAAGCCGCCGATGCCGGCGCACGCCGCCGTGCGTCATCGTCCTCCCCGGCGGACCACCCGGGCGGCGCGGCGGACGCGGCCGGCCCGCTCCCGCCCCGAGATCCCGGTGTCAAGCGCGCGGCGAGGCGGCTCGGCCGGTTCTGTTTCGGCATCGGCGGCTTCGGGGCACTCATGGCCGTCCCCGCGGTGCGCGGCGGCTGGGCGGCGCTGTTCTTCACGGTCAGCCTCCTGCTGCTGTGCACCACGCACGGCCACGGCGGGCTGCCCGGCCTGCTGACGGGCCAACGCCCGGTCGATGCCCGGACCCACGCCGCGCTGCTCGCGGCCGCCCGCGCCCAGGCCGCCGAACGCGCGGGGGACTAATCCTCGTCGAGGTCGATGTCCTCGTCCTGGACGGCGGCGGCGCCGGCGGCCACCTTCAGCGCGTCGAGCGGGACCTGCACCGACGGGCCGCGCGGGTTCAGGATCACGGACGTGGCCTGGCCGTCGGGGCTCTCGAGGAACTCGAGGAGCATGGGGAGCGTGGCCTTCAGCGGGAACAACGCCGGGTCGATGGCCCAGATCTCCGCCGGCGAGGTGCCGGCCACGAGCCCGGGGTCGCCGCTGGCCGTGGGCATGAGCGCGACCGTGGGCTGGGCCTCGGCGGAGGCGGGCGGCGCGACCGCGATGTAGCTGGGGCCGGCCGCGAGCGCGGCCAACAACCGGCCCTGTGTGGTGCTCTCCTCCTGAGGTTCCAGGACGTGGTTCAGCAGTTTCTTGGCCTCGGCGTTCGTGCCGTCCGGCGGGAGGCCGCGGCGGATCGCCTCGGCCGGGATCAGGTAGACCGTGTCCGCGCCGCGGTTGAGGATGAGCCCGCCGTCGGTGCGCGGTTCGGCCGGGGCCTCGCCGCCGGCGGGCGCCGGGCCGGGCTGGGCGGCCACGTCGAGCGTGAGCCAGGCGGCGTTCACCGCCAGGGACGGCAGCGCGAGGATCTGGTCCTTGGGCTTGCCCTTGCGTGTGGCGTGGATGGCCTCGGGGTCGGTGTACCACTGCAGGTACTGGCCGGAGTCGAGCCGGATCGGCCGAAACCCGAGCACGGCGTCGGGGTCGAGCTGGCCGGCGGCCGTGAGCTTGTCCTCCTGGCCTGTGGCGTCGAGGAACAGGTAGCCCTGAGAGCACTGGCGCAGGATGTCCCAGAGGACGCGTGCGGCGGCCGGCCCCTCGCCGGCCGGCTGGGCGAGGGCCTGTTCGAGCAGGGTGTTCGGAACCGGTGTTCCCGGGGTTGCGACCATGTGAGCTGTCAGTCCTTTCGCCCGCACGGGTGGGCGGGTCCCCCTAATCCTCGCATGCCC
>JAISIU010000321.1 GCA_031261885.1 Bifidobacteriaceae bacterium | reverse complement strand
GCGGCGCGGGGCCGTCAGCGGGCCCGGGACGGACGAGTCGTACATCACGGTCAGGGTCCACGGCTCGGGCGCGGGCGGCGGCGAGCCGCGGGCGGGCCTGGCCGTCACGGCCACGGGCGGCGGCCTGCGCACGGAGGCGACCACCGGTTCGCTCGGCTGCGCGATCCTCATGGTCACGCCCGGCAGCGGCACCGAATACACGGTGCGCGTGTCCGGCCAGAAGGACGGTTTCCCCTACCTGACCCAGCGCGGCCTCGACCAGGCCGTGAGCGTCGTCACGGTCGCCGGGCCGGGCGGGGCCAACGCGGCCGACCTCCAGATCGACGGCTTCGACCCGGCCGGCCGGCTCTCCATCATCGTGGCGGGCGCCACCGCCGCCACGAACGCCGTCCTCGTCGTGTCGGACGACGCGGGCGGCCCCGAGCCGATGTCGTTGCCCGTGAACGGCGGCGGCCAGCTCGCGCCCGTCTACCTGCCGCCCGGGCGCTACGAGCTGGAGGTCAACGGCACCAACTGGCAGACGCCGGTCCAGGTCACGTCCGGCGAGCAGCAGAGCGTCGTGCTCGACGCCTCCGCGGTGACCGGCGGATGAGCGGCGGCGGCGCGCGGGCAACCGGAGGAAGCGAAGGGATGCGCCCGATGCGAGGAACAACGGGAACGGCCAGGCGGGCCGGACGGTGCGCCCGCCGCGGGCGGGAGCGCGGGTCGGCGCTCGTCATCGTCGTCACCGCGTTCGCGGTGCTGCTCGTCGTCGTGTGCGGCACGCTCAGCTTCGCCGTGGCCGGGGCGCGCTCGGCCCGCCAGCAGCAGGACCAGCTCACGGCCGAGGCGGCCGCCCGCTCCGGGCTGCAGGACCTCCTGACCAAGCTCCGGGCCAACCCCCGCTACTTCAGCGACACGCTGGCCGACCCGGATGGCGGCAAGGGGCTGTGCCAGAACCCGGCCGCGCCCGGCCCGGAGCAGGACACGGACCGGGACCTCGCCAAGGCCTGTGGCTGGGACGCCGGCACCGCCTACGGCTGGGCCCCCGTCGCGTCCGGGCCGGACGCGGGCCGGTTCCACTACGACGTCCTCCGGCTCGACGCCGACGGGCCCAGCGCCGTGATCCGTTCCACGGGAACCGCCGGCGGCCTCGCCCGGACCGTGGTCGCGCGCGTCGGCGGCGCCTCGACATCGGACTTCCTGTACTGGTCCGACTACGAACTGGCCGACCCATCGGACCGGACCACCTACCCCAGGAGCACGGACCTGTCGATGACGTTCAAGGATGCCGCCACGGACCCGATGAAGGCGGCGCTCGCGGCCTGCGGCACCGTGTGGTCGGCCGTGTCCGGCGGCGGCGACCCGGACGCCGCGCTGCCCCACGCCTGGCAGCGCGACGCCACGGGTCACACGCCGGACCGCATGTACGTGGACCCGGCCATCGGCTACACGGCCTGCCGCCAACCCGTCTTCGCCTCCGGCGACGTCCTGGAGGGCCGCGTCCATTCGAACGACCTGATCGGGTCGAAGGGCGGCACGTTCCGAGGCCAGTTCACGGCCGCGAACTACGAGGGCCAAGGCTGTGACCAGGCCGCCAACTACCCGCTGTCCTGCCTCGCGCCGGGGTCGCGGGCGACGTTCGAGACGGCGGGCGCGCCCAAGCCGGCCCGGGTCGACCTCAGCGGTTCGGACCCGTTCAAGGGGCTCGACGGCGCGCAGGCTGCCGCGCAGAGCTCGGGCTGCGTCTACAAGGGCGCCACGCGCATCGCCTTCCAGGGCCGGCGCGACGGGTCCGGCCGTCCGCTCATGCGCGTGTGGAGCCTCGGCGGCACCGACTCGCCGGCCGCCCGCTGCGGAGCCACGGCGGACCTGGCTTCGGCGCAGGGGGTGCTCGTGCCGTACGGCGGCGCCGACTACGTCGTGTACGTCGCGGACGACCCATCGGCCAAGTCCGTGCCCGTCCCCTCGGGCGCGCTCGGCACGCTGACGGGCCCGGGCGGACAGACCGCGCCGTTCCCGCAGGGAACGTTCACGGACCCGGACCCGGCCCACGCCACGGGCCTTGTCGACGCCGAGGCCGCCATGTTGCTGCCCGGCAAGTACCGGCCGCACGGCAACGCGTTCGTCGAGGGGGTCGCCCAGGCCCCGGTCACGGTTGCCTCGGCCGCCGACACCGTGATCCTCGGCGACCTGCTGACGCCGGACAGCGCCTCGGCCGTCGTGGGCCTGTCCGCCGGCGGCGCGGTCGAGGTCTACAACCCGGTGAAGGCCGTGGCCGCCCCGATCACGATGGACGGCGCGCCGGCCTGGACCAAGGCCGTCCCAGAGGGGGCCTATCCGGTCGGGGCCCAACACTGGGACGTCCAGGTGCCGGGCATCGGCACGCGGCCGGCCGCGGGCGACGGCCTGACCGTGATGGCCGCGGTCCGCGCCTCGGCCGAGTCGTTCCGCGTGCAGAACTGGAACGAAGGCCGGGCCAAGGACGGGAGTCCGCTGAGCCTCTACCTCTACGGGTCGATCGGGCAGCGGTTCCGCGGCGTCACGGGCGCTGAGGACGGCGCCGGGCACACCGTGGGCGGCTACGCCAAGCGGTACGTCTACAACCCCACGCTCGACTATCTGAGGCCGCCGCGCTTCCCGGGCCTGACGTCCTCCAGCTGGGGGATCGTGTGGAGCGAGGTCAGGGACACGCCGGCGGCGGCCGGCCGCGCGGCCAAGGCGCAGGCCCTGCCGGCATCGGACGCGGGGACCGGCCGCGCCGTGCTGGCCGCGGCCGTGGAACGGAAGGAGCCGCAGTGGGCACGATGACGGGGAAACGGGCCGGTTGGGGCCGTGGCCGGTGGGCCGGGAACCGACGGGCTGGGAACCGGTGGGCCGGGGACCGGCGGCGGCGCGCGGGAGAACGCCGCCCGCGCCCGGGCCGGATCGCGGCCGTGCTCATCAGCGCGGCGCTGGCGGGATCGGTCGGCGGAGTCGTGTTGGCGGGCGCGCCCGAGGCCTCGGCGGACCTCGTCTACGGCGACCCGTCCCTGCCCACGGTGACGCCGGACCCGAGCGCGACCACGTACGGGCCGGTCGTGGTGCAGCCCTCGAAGGACGTGCGGTCCGTCGAGACCTCGCTCTACCTCGACGCCCAGACCGGCGAGCTGTTCGGCTGGGGCGACCTCAAGTACGGCATGGACGGCTACGTCACGGCGAAGTCGAACCACGGCCAGTTCAACGACCCGCCCCGGCTGCTGGGCCAGGACGTCGACACGGGCATCAACTACCTGCCGCAGGGCGCGATCGTCGACTCGCGCTCCGGCATCTACAACTTCAACGCCGTGGACACGGAGGGCTGCGTGTGGGGCTGGGGCTGGTACCCGGACCGGGACGGCACCCAGAAGGTCGAATCCGGCTACGACTACTCGACCCGGCCCCGGCGGCTCCGGATCGGCGGCAACGCGCTGAACACGTCGAAGCCGCAGCTGTGCGGCATCACGCAGGTCAGCGGCGGGGAACAATCCGGCGCTGGCCTGTCGAGGGACGGGCACATCTACGCGTGGGGGTACTACCTGACGGGCGGCCCGGCGGACCCCGGCGAGACCGACACCGGCGCATCCCTGGTCCAGGGCCTGCCGGAACCGGACCACCAGAAGGGGACGTGGCCCGTGTCGATCAAGGGCGGGTTCAACACCGTCTGGGTCATGCTGGAGAACGGCGAGGTCTACTACTTCGGCGGCGACTACTACAACTACGAGCGGCCCAGCGGGGACGAGCCGGCCTGCTATTCGGGCACCGTCAGGGGGCCCGACCCGAAACGCGCGTGCGGCGACTACCCGAGGGGGACGGGCAGCCGGAAATGGCCGGTCATGGCCGTGGAATCGAGCGGCCTGGCGCCGTGGTTCCGCGAGAACAACCCGAGCGAATACATCGTCTCGGTGGTCTCCGGCATCCACTTCGGCGCGGCCGTCCTGTCCGACGGCAAGGTGCTGAGCTGGGGCCAGGAGCCGGGCGGGGCGCTGGGGCGCACCTGCGGCGGGAGCAGCCCGGACGCGTGCACCGCCGTGGACCCCCGGTGCCAGCACGGCCGGCCCAAGGGCGAGCCCCTGTGTCAGATGGAGAACTACCCGGACTACGTCGAGACGCTGCCGGACCCGGCCCAGGACCCGGTCGTGAACGTGCAGGCGACGTTCACCTCGGCGGTTGTCCTGACGCGCTCCGGCAAGCTGTTCGGATACGGCGGGTTGAAACTCGCCGGCAACGCGGACTGGACGGGCCTGTCCAGGTGGGTGACTGGCAAGCTGCTCGGCCCGTGGGACGGCAAACTGCACTTCGGCACGCACGAGGGCGTGGCGTTCATCGCTGAGGGCGTCGTCGGCTTCAACGTCGGCCAGGGCTACGTCATCTACGAGACGGCGGACGGCCGGTGGTTCGGGCAGGGCACGCGTGTGGGCGGCAACCTCGGCAACGTCGGCATCTACCCGCTGAGCAGCTACGGCGAGCTCGACGACGACCACATGTGGGTGCAGCGCGAGGTGCTGTTCCTCCCGGCGGAGTGCGGCGGCCTGCACACCACCACGTGCAAGATCGGCAAAAAGACCGTGTCGATCAAGGACGCGCTGGCCCAGGGCCTGGAGCGGACGTGGACCTTCCCGCAATGGATGTGCCGCGCCTACCGGAACCAGACCAACCCGGCCGCGCTCGCCGCCATCGGACAACAGGAATGGTGCCAGGGCCAGGCGGGCGGTTAAGGCCGGCGCCGCGCGCGCGTCCCTGGACCCGCGCGACGCGGGCAGGGCCCGCTGCCAGGTGCCGGCGCGACGCGGCCCCAAACTCCGCCCGGGCCGCGGCCGGGGGGGCGGGACTGCGGGCTTGGTCAGCGGGGGCGTGGGGTCTCTACACTGGGGGCATGGCTCAAGTGCAGAAGCGCCCAATTCCGCCCAGTGACATCGCCGGTCCGCCGGCCGTTCCGGCGGCCGCCGCCCCAGCCGCACAGACCCAGGCCGTGGACGCCCTGCTCGACGACATCCAGTCGGTCCTGGAGACCAACGCCGACGAGTTCGTGCGCGGGTTCGTCCAGAAGGGCGGCCAGTGACCTCCGGGCTCGGGGCCGCGGCGCTGCCGGCGGCCTACTTCGATCCGGGCGACAGCTTCACCGCGTTCCTGGCCAAGGCCGCGCCCGAGACGCTGCCCGGCCGCCTCGCGGCCGCTGCCCCGGCCCTCGGCGCGTCC
>JAISIU010000030.1 GCA_031261885.1 Bifidobacteriaceae bacterium | reverse complement strand
CGCCCGTGGCGCGCCCCTTGGCCGGATAGTTGGCCAGCGGCGTCACCTTCGCGGCGCCGGCCTCCGTGCCGGGCAACGCGCCGGCCGACCCCGCGACGGTGACGAGTTGGGCGTCCTCGGGCCGCTCCACGACGCCGAAAGCCACGACCTCCGCCCCGGCCGCGAGCCGGACCCCCGCCATGCCGCCGGCCGCCCGGCCCTGCGGCCGGACCAGGTTCGCAGCGAACCGCAGCAGCTGGGCGTCGGACGTCACAAAGGCGAGCGTCGCGGCATCGTCCGCGGGCGCGGCACCCACCACCTCGTCGCCGGGCTTCAGCGCGATCACGTCCCACTCGTCGCCGCGCGGATTGTCGGGTACCACGCGCTTAACGACGCCGCCGAGCGTGCCGACCGCGAGCGGCGGCGCCCCCTCGGCCAGCGAGCACAGGCCGACGACGCGCTCACCGCGCGCGAGGCCCCCCTGGCCGTCCCCGCCGCTGCCGAGCAGCTCCCGAACCGGTGAGCCGCCGGCCAGCGAGACGGGCCCGGCCGCGGCCGGCAACACGGGCAGGTCGAGGCACGACACCCGCAATAGCCGACCGCGCGAGGTGACGAAGCCGACGTCCCCACGCGCCGTGCCCGCCACCTGGGCGGCGACGACGTCATGGCGGGCCCGCGCCGGGCCGCCCTCGGGCGTCATCGCGGGTTCGACGCGCTCCGGACCGGACGTGCGGGCCGCCAGGCCCGTGCCGGAGAGCAACACCCAGCAGGGCGTGTCCTCGATCTCGAGCGGCACCGCCTGGCCGGCGGCCCCGTGGGGGTCGGCCGCCTGGACACCCGCGCCGCTCGATTCGAGCAGCACGGTGCGGCGCGGCGTCCCGTACTCCTTCGCCACTTGGTCGAGCTCCGTGGAAACCTCCGCGCGCAGCTTGGCGGCGTCCGCGAGCAGCTCCTCGAGACGGGCGATCTCGGCGGCCAACTCCTCGCGCTCCTGTTCGAGCTCCAGCTGGGAGAACTTCGTGAGCCGCCGGAGCCGCAGCTCGAGGATGTAGTCCGCCTGGGCCTCGGAGAGGTCGAAGACGCCCATGAGCCGGCTCTTCGCGGAGGCGGCGTCGTCCGAGGTCCGGATGACCTCGATGACCTCGTCGATGTCGACGATCGCGATCAGCAGGCCGTCCACGAGGTGGGCCCGTTCCCGCCGCTTGCCGAGCCGGAACTCGCAACGCCGCCTCACCACCTCGACGCGATGCTCCAGGTAGACGGACAACAGGGCCTTGAGGCCGAGCGTCTGCGGCTTGCCGTGCACCAGCGCGACGTTGTTGATGCCGAACGAGTCCTCCATCGGCGTGAGCCGGTAGAGCTGCTCCAACACGGCTTCGGGGTTGAAACCGTGCTTGACCTCGATCACGAGCTTCAACCCGTTGTTGCGGTCCGTGAGATCCGAGACCGCCGAGACGCCGACGAGCCGATGGGCCTTGACCTGGTCCTTGATCTTGTCGATCACCTTCTCGGGACCCACGAGGTACGGCAGCTCCGTCACAACGATGCCCTTGCGGCGGGCCGTGACGTTCTCGATGTGGGCCGTGGCCCTCGTCTTGAAGGACCCGCGCCCCGTCTCGTAGGCCTCGCGGATGCCGTCGAGGCCGACGATCTTGCCGCCGCCCGGCAGGTCGGGGCCCGGGACGTACCGCATGAGGTCGTCCAACGAGGCGTCGGGATGCTCCAATAGATAACGGGCTGCGCCCACCACCTCGACGAGGTTGTGCGGCGGCATGTTCGTCGCCATGCCGACCGCGATGCCGGACGCGCCGTTGACCAGCAGGTTCGGGAAGGCCGCCGGCAGGACGGAGGGCTGGGTGAGCTGCGAGTCGAAGTTCGGGACGAAGTCGACGGTGTCCTCGTCCATGTCCTTCGTCATCGCGAGGGCGGCCGGCGCGAGGCGGGCCTCCGTGTAGCGGTAGGCGGCCGGCCCGTCATCGAGCGAACCGAAATTGCCGTGCCCGTCGACGAGCGGCAGGCGCATCGTGAACGGTTGGGCCAGGCGGACCATCGTGTCGTAGATCGCGGTGTCGCCGTGCGGGTGCAGCTTGCCCATGACGTCGCCCACCACGCGGGCGCACTTGACGTGGGCGCGGTCGGGCCGCAGGCCCATGCGGTCCATCTGGAACAGGATGCGCCGCTGCACCGGCTTGAGCCCGTCGCGCGCGTCCGGCAGGGCGCGCGCGTAGATGACGGAATAGGCGTATTCGAGGAAGGAAGTCTCCATCTCATTGGAGACGTCGATGTCGACGATCTTCTCCGCGACGGGGGCGGCTTCTTGGGTGGCGCGCTGGCGGGCCATGGATGCGTGGCGTTCCTTTCCGGGCCCGGACGAGCCCGCGCTATTTTCCCTCACGGGCCACCCTTGGTAATCCGAGGCTCGCCGGTTGCGGCATGATTGGAGCCGTGCCCATCCCGTCCGCCATCGCCGCCCCGGTCCTCCCCGGATGGGCCGTGCCGCCCCGTTTCACGGGGCCTTGCCTCGCCTCCCTGCTGCCCGTCGCCGCGCGCGCGGCCGGGATTGACCTGGGTCCGATGCCGGGTACCCCAGACCGTGCGCCGGTCACGCTGCCGGGCCGGACCGGAACGGAACTGGACTCCGTGAAGGCGCGCTGCGTCATCGTCGTCCTCGCGGACGGTTTGGGGTTCCACAACCTGGCCGAACGGGCCGGACACACCCGGTTCCTGAGACGCCAAGCCACGGCCCAATGGGTGACGGGTTTCCCGTCGACGACGGTGGCCTCGCTGGCGACGTTCGGCACGGGGCTCGCGCCGGGGCGCACGGGCATGGCGGGTTACGCGCTGCGCGACCCGGTCACGGGCCGGCGGGCCGTGCTGATCAACTGGGACACGCCGACGCCCGCGGAACGCTGGCAGCCGGAGCCGACGCTGTTCGACGCGATGGTGCGAGCCGGACGTCCCGGGACGTTCATCGGCCAGGCCCGGTTCGAACACTCGCCGCTGTCACGGGCCACGCTCAGGGGCTCCAGCTTCGTCGCCGCGGAGAAACCGAAGGAACGCGTGAGCGCCGCGGTCCGGGCTGCGAAGGCCGGCGGGGTCGTCTACTTGTATTGGGGGGAGCTCGACAAGGCCGGGCACCGTGCCGGCTGGCGCTCCGCTCAGTGGCTCAGGGCACTGGAGAACTTCGACTCCGCGATGGCGGCCCTCGCCGCCGCGGCGCCGAGCGGCACGGAGATCTGGATCACGGCGGACCACGGCATGGTCGACGTCTCCGGCGGGCCCGAGTGGGACGTGGCCAAGGTCCCGGAGCTGGCCGAGGGCGTGGCCGTTGTCGCGGGGGAGCCGCGCACACTGGACCTGTACGTGGAGGGCGTGGGACCCGAGGCGCGGGTGTTCGACGACCCGGCCCGTATCCCGGCCTGGGACGGCCCGGCGCTCGACCCGGCGGCGACAGCGGAGGCGGCCGGGGCCGTGGCGGCCCGCTGGCGCGGCGTGCTCGGCGACCAGGCATGGGTGTTGACGCGTGACGAGGCGATCGCGGCCGGACTGTTCGGCGACGTGACGGGCCGCGTGCGGCCGCTGCTCGGCGATGTGGTCGTGGCGATGGCCGGGAACGCCTCGGTGGTGGACACCAGGATCAAACCGCCCAAAACGGTCAGCGGCCACCCGGCCGGTCCGATGATCGGCCACCACGGCTCGCTCACGGCCCCGGAGATGCACATCCCCCTGATCCGCGTCGCCGCCTGACCGGCCGTCCCACCTGTGCGCGGGGCTCACCGGTGGAACGGGCGCGTGGCCGGCTCAGTTCTCGGGCTTGGCCCCGAACACGATCTCGTCCCAGCTCGGCACCGAGGCACGATGATTGCGCGCCGGCCGTTTCGGCTTCTTGGTCTTCGTCGCGTCGGCATCGGCCCCGTCGGCGGCCGCTTCCGCGGCGTCCTGCTGGGCGTCGGCGTCGGCCCGGTCGGCGACGGTGCGACGCTCCTCGCGGCCGCGGCGGCCCCCGCGCGGGCGCGGCGGGGCGGCCGGCGGGCGTTCCTCCTCCTCGACCGGCTCGGGCACGAGCTCCGGCAGGAGCGGCGGTTCGGTGAAGACCGTGGCGTCGTCGCCGAGCTCGGAGGCTTCAGGCGGCGTGACGTCGAACAGGGCGTCGGCGTTCGCGGCGGCCTTCGCCTCGGCCGCGGAGCGGTGGCTGCCGTCGCCGGGCGCGCCGAGGTTGGCGTCGCGCAGGCGGTGGCCCGTGGTCGTGTTCGGCGACGGCACACGGCCGACCTCGGACTCGTCGAGCAGCAGGCCTGAGTCGAGGGCGTCGCGCAGCTCCGTCGCGTTCATCGCGGTGGTCGGTTGAGCCTCGGGCGTGCCGGCTTGATCGTCTTGCGGAGGCGTGGGCGGCGCGGCCTCGGGCGCGGGTGTCGCGTCGGCGGGCGCGGCGAGTTCGGGCGCCTTGGCGGGCGGGATCAGTGGCACGACGTTCGCGTCAGGCCGCGACGTGGAGGCGTGCGGTTCCGGCGGGTTGCCGACGGAATGGAGATGCGGGGCGCCCGGCCGCCGGCCGAGCCCGTCGTCGAACCCGTCCTCGTCCACCGGTTGGCGCAGCCCTCGGTGGGCCATGAGGTCGTCGAGCAGCGCGGCGGGAGTGATCCCGCCCTCGGCCGGGTCGGGGCCCGCCGAGTCGGTGGCGTCGTCGCCGGCTGGTTCGTCCGGGACGGCCTTGAGCCGGCGGATCGTGGCCGGCGCGGCGGACGGTATCGGTCCGTCCTGGCCGGGCACGGAGATCCAGCGGGCCTCGTCGTCGAGCGCTTCGAGCGTGCGGGCCTTCACATCGACGGCCCAGCGGGCCTCGGCGCCGCCCTGGGCGGAGGAGAAGACGAGGGATACGACCCAACGGCCGTCCTCGTGGACGGCGTCCCAGATCATGGCGTCGGCGATGACGCCGCGCGTGGCCAGCCGGTCGAGCGCGATGTCGCCGAGCAGGGGAGCGCCTTCCTCATGGCTGATCGGCAGCTCGCGCGCGCGGGCGGCGATGTAGGCGCGTTCGTCGAGGACGGGCCGCGCGTAACGGTCGACCCATTCGGGGTCGAGGTCGGCGGCCTGGGCGATGTCCTCGGGCGCGACGCCGGAACGGACGAGCGCCTGCACGTCTCTCGGTTTGAGGTCGCCGCCGGTCTCGTCGAGGGCGCGTGCCACCTCGGCGTTGGCACGGCGCAACGCGTCGCGCAGCTCATCGGTGAGCTCCAAAGAGTACTCGTTGGCATCGGAGTCGAGCAGCTTGATGGTCGCCCCTTCGATGCCGCCGAAGCTCAGCTCCTTCATGTGTGCCTCCACTAGGTCCACTCGGCCATGCCGAGTGTCGCATAGATGTCGCCCGTGGGCTGGGAGGCTGGCCGAGGATGGTCGGGAACCGGGGGAATCGGGACCCGGGACTGCTCCGAGTAGGCTATGAGCGGCCGCCGGCCCATTGCCGCCGGCCGTTTGCCCCGTTAGCTCTCGACACTTGGAGCGCCGCCACCATGCCGTTTGAGGTCCGCCCGATCGACGCCGCCCGGCACCTCGCGTGGATCGCGCGCCGGCCGTCCGTCTCGTTCCTCCAAACCCCCGCGTGGGCGGGCGTCAAGGCGAGCTGGTGCGGTCAATCCGTCGGCTGGTTCGACGGCGCGGAGATGATCGGGGCCGCGTTGGTGCTGCTGCGGCCCGCCCCGCTGGTGCATCGACAGCTGGCCTACGTTCCCGAGGGTCCGGACCTGCCGTGGGACCGGTCGACCGACCCGGCTCGCGACTTCTTGGCGCCGCTCATCGCTTACGCGAAGTCGCGCAAGGCGTTCGCCCTGACGGTCGGACCGACCGTCTGGTGGAAGCGGTGGGAGACGCCGACGGTCAAAGCGGGCCTGTCGGCGGCGCGGAAGGCGGCCGATGCCGCACCGAACCTTTCGGATGAGGCACGGCGGTTGCGCGCGGCCGTGGGAACCGGTGAAGCGGCCGATGCCGAGGGACCGGCCGCGGATGGCGGCGCCGCGTGCTCGGTGCCCGAGAAATTGGATGACCTCGCGCCCGACCAGGTCAACCCCGTGGCCGAGGCGTTGATCGAATCGATGTCGCGCGCCGGATGGCGGGCCCCTGAACATCAGGCCGGCTTCGCGGCCGGGCAGCCGCAATACGTCTTCCAGTTGCCGCTGGCCGGGCGCACGGAAGAGGACCTGCTGAAAGGCTTCAACCAGCTGTGGCGGCGCAACATCAAACGCGCCGAGAAGAACGGCGTCGAAGTGACGGTGGGCACGAGGGCGGACCTCGAAGGGTTCCACCGCATTTACGCCGAGACGGCCGGCCGCGACGGTTTCAGGCCGCGCCCGCTCAGCTACTTCGAGGGCATGTGGGACCAGATGGCGGCCGAGGACCCGGGCCGGCTCACGCTCTACCTCGCTACCGTGGACGGCGAGTTGATCGCCGCGACCACGATGGTGCGGGTCGGCGACCACGCGTGGTACTCGTACGGCGCCTCGACCACGGCGCACCGCGACGTGCGCGGCTCCAACGCGATCCAGTGGCGCATGATCCGCGACGCGCTGGCCGCCGGCTGCTCGGTTTACGACCTGCGCGGCATCACGGACACGCTGGATCCGGGCGATTCGCACGCCGGGCTCATCGGCTTCAAGGTCGGCACGGGCGGCCGGGCCCAGTCGTACCCGGGCGAGTGGACGTACGCGATCAACCGGCCGCTGTTCGCGGCCTACCAGTTCGCGTTGTCGAGGCGTTGAGGCGAGGCGGAGGAGACCATGAGCTTCACGGTACATATCGACCGGACGGCCTGGCGGGACGGACTCAGGGCGACGTTGGGACGGCGTCCCGGCCTCATCCCCGTCGCCAAGGGCAACGGGTACGGGCTCTCGAACGAGCGGCTCGCGCTCGAGGCCGGCGCGCTCGGCTGCGACACGATCGCGGTCGGCAACCGGCAGGAGGCGGCGCGCGTCGAGGGCATCTTCGGGGGAGACGTGATCGTGCTGAACCCGTGGGACCCGCGCACCGAGACGGGCCTGACGGCCGCGGACGGCGACCTGGACGGCCCTGACCAGGACCAGGACCACCTCGACCCGACCCGCACGATCCGCACCATTTCGAGCCTCATCGCGCTCGAACGGTCCGCCGACGCCGACACGGCCCGCCCGGCCCGATACGTCCTGGAACTCGCCACGCCGTTGCGCCGCTTCGGCATCCCGAAGGCCTCGATGCGGCTGGCGCAGAAAATGCTGTCGAGCGAGCCGGAGGCCTTCTCGATCCATCTGCCGATGCCGAGACGCCATCACAGCTGGGTCGACTGGACCGTCGACCACGTGACGAACGCCCTCGAGGCCGGTATCAAGGCGCCGGCGGTCCACATCTCCCACATGGATCAGGCCGACTGTGAGCGCGTGGCCGCGGCGACGGGCCTGACCGTGCGCCCGCGCGTCGGCACGGACCTGTGGCTCGGCGCGGCGCAGGACGGCGCCGGCATCACGGTCACGGGCGTGGTCCGCGCGATCCACCACGTGGCCCGCGGCGACCGTGTCGGCTACCACCACACGCGGGTCCCGGGGCGCGGCTACATGGTGGTCGTCGACGGCGGCACCTCCCACGGTGTCGGGCTCGAAGCCCCGGTGCTGCGGCGCGGCGGGCGGCGCATGGTCCGACAGTTCGGCCGCACCGTGCTGGCCGCGCTCGGCTACGTGCGCGCCCCGTTCCTCGTCGAGGGCCAACCGACCCGGTACGTCGAGGCGCCGCACGCGCAGGTGTCGCTGATCTGGCTCCAGGACGGCCGCCGCGTGCCAGAGGTGGGTGAAGAGCTGCAGGTACGTGTGCGGCACACGATCATCCATCCGGACCGCGTGATCCTCGACTGAGGGGACCGATCCGAAGCGGCGGCGCCGCGGGCGCCCACGAGAGCTCGTCGGGGAATTGTCCCCGGGTCCCGTGTGTTAGGGCGACGGTTCTGGTACTGTGCCCCTCCGTCAGCTAAGTTCCACGGGACGATTCGACCGGGCACCGCGCCCCACCGCGACCCGGACAGTGCTAGCCTGCTCGCTCAAGCGCTAGTGCCCTAAGGAGTGTGAAACAGCCACATGGCAACCGACTACGACGCCCCGCGCAAGTCCGAAGAAGAACTGCGCGAGGATTCCCTCGAAGAGCTCAAGGCTCGCCGCGCCGAGAAAACCGCCTCCACGGTCGACGAGGACGAGACCGAGGCGGCCGAGGGCTTCGAGCTGCCCGGCGCGGACCTTTCGAACGAGGAGCTCAGCGTCCGTGTCCTGCCCAAACAAGCCGACGAGTTCATGTGCTCGTCGTGTTTCCTCGTCAGGCACCGGTCCCAGCTCGACCACGTGACCAAAGACGGCCGCATGATCTGCAAAGACTGCGCTGCGTAACACCGCGTGGCGGCGTTACGCAGCGCAAGGGCGCTGTGCTTATCTGCCGCGTTTCCTCCGCTGCGCTCCGTCAACACGGGCTAACACCGCGTGGCGGCGTTACGCAGCCCAAGGGCGCTGTGCTTGTCTGCCGCGTTTCCTCCGCTGCGCTCCGTCAACACGGGCGTGGCTCGGTTTCGCTCTCGTGCGGCCCGGTTCGCCGCGACCGATCTCCCAGGCGCTTGAACGCCTGGGAGCCATATGGGCTAGGCTCGGGCTCCGTGGGTATCCCCGATGACCGGCTGCCGGTGCTGCTCCGCCGCCTCGACCCCGAACTCGAGCCGCCGGCGTATCAACACGCGGGCGACGCGGGGGCCGACCTCCGCACCACCGAGTCCGTGACGATCCCACCACTCGGCCGCGTCACGGTCGGAACGGGCGTGGCGATCGCACTGCCGGCCGGGTACGTCGGCCTGGTCCACCCGCGGTCGGGCCTCGCCGCCCGCACCGGCCTCACGGTCGTCAACGCCCCCGGCACGGTGGAC
>JAISIU010000238.1 GCA_031261885.1 Bifidobacteriaceae bacterium | reverse complement strand
ACCTGGTCGATGGCGCGGCCGTACGGGTCGAGCAGCAGCTTGGCCGGGTTGAAACGCGACCCGGCGGCCGGGTCCCACGGCCCGGCCGCGCGGAAGCCGTAGCGTTGGCCGGCGGTCACGCCGGGCACGTGGGCGTGCCACACGCCGAACGTCGGCCCGTACAGCGCGACCCGGCGTTCGTGCACGGCCGGCCCCGCCGCGGCATCGGACACGGCCGCGCCCTGGGCCGGCGTGTCCTCCCGGTCCACGAGGCACAGCCACACGCCCGTCGCGTGGTACGAGGTGACGGCCACGTCCACGCCGTCCCCGGACAGGTAGACGCCGGGGCGGCGGGTGGCGGGGAAGTCCAGCGGCCGGGAGCGCGCCTGCAGCTCCGGGTCGACCGGCACGGAGGAGCTCTCAGGGGTGGAGGTGGACATGGGTCCCATTGTGCCGCGCGGCGGCCGGAGCCCGCGAACCGGCCCGGCCCCGGCGTGGCGGGGTAGGGTGGCGGGCCGTGAGAATCTTGGCGGCGATCAGCGGCGGAGTCGATTCGGCCGTGGCGGCGGCCCGGCTCGTGGCCGCCGGGCATCAGGTCACGGGCATGTACATGAACCTGTTCGACCGTCCGGGCGGCGGGGACGGCTCGGAGGACGCGGCCGCCGTGGCCCGGGCGCTCGGCATCCCGTTCGAGGTGTGGGACCTGCGCGAGGAGTTCGGGGCCCGCGTCATGGACTACTTCGTCGACGCCTACGGGCGCGGCCTGACGCCCAACCCGTGCGTCCGCTGCAACCGGCGCCTGAAGTTCGGCGAGGTGCTGGACCGCGCGCTGGCCCGGGGCTTCGACGCCGTCGCCACGGGCCACTACGCGAACGTCCGCGTGAACGCCGAGACGGGGCGCACCGAACTGTCCCGGGCCGCGTTCATGAAGAAGGACCAGTCCTATTTCCTGGCCGTGGCCGGCCCCGAGCGCCTGGCCCACGCCGTCTTCCCGCTCGGCCCGGTCCCATCGAAACAGGCCGTGCGCGAGGAAGCCGAGCGGGACGGCCTGCCCGTGGCGCACAAGGCCGAATCGAACGACATCTGCTTCATCCCCGACGGCGACACGGCTGGCTTCCTGCGCTCCCACCTGGGTGAACGCCCGGGTGACATCGTCGATCAGGAGGGCTCCGTCATCGGCCACCACCGTGCCGCGTACGCCTTCACGGTGGGCCAGCGGCGCGGGCTCCACCTCGACCGCGTCGCGGAGGACGGCCGGCCGCGCTACGTGACCGGCGTCGACGTGCCGGCCGGCATCGTGCGCGTCGGTCCGGCCCAGGCGCTGGCCGTGCCGCGGTTCACCGGGCTGGACCCGGTGTGGTACCGCGAGCCGCCCGAGGAGCTGGACTGCCTGGTCCAGGTGCGCGCGCACGGCACGCCGTTCCCGGCGCACGTCGTGGTCGTGTCGGATGATACGGACAGTACGGCGGGAACCACGCGCCTCGAGATCGTGCCCGAGACGCCGCTGCGCGGGCTCGCGTCGGGGCAGGCGGCTGTCCTGTACGACGGCGACCTCGTGATCGCCGAGGCGACGATCGCGCGCTAGGCGCTGCTACCAACGAAAACCGGGCCGGGTCCCGACGATGCGGAACCCGGCCCGGTGAGGAGCGGGTCAGGAGCGGCCGAGGCTCAGGCCTGCGGCGGCTGGGTGTACGGGTTGCCGCCCTGTGGCGTCTGCGGCGGCTGCGGCGCGCCCGGATACGGCTGGACCGGCGGCTGCTGGTACGTGGGCGGCTGCTGGCCGTACGGGCCCGGCTGGGCCGGCTGGCCGTAACCGGGCACGGGGCCCGGCTGGGCCGGCGGATAGCCGTAGCCGGCGTTCGGCATCGGCGCGGCGCCCTGGGGTGGCAGCGGCATGGCGCTCATGTAGCCCTGGTTGCCGGCGTCGAAGCGGGCGCCGGCCGGGTCGGGGCCGAGCAGCATGAAGATCAGCACGATGATGCCGCCGACGAACGGGATCAGCGCGAGGAAGGCGAACCCGCCGGAGTGGTTCGTGTCGTGGAACCGGCGCCAGACGAGGGCGAGGCCCGGGACCAGGCAGACGAGCTCCCAAATCATGAGGATGACGTAGAGGAAGATGCCGAAGCCCGTGAAGCCGGCGTGGGTCCCGGCGGAGAACCCGGAGGCGTAGTCGTAGTCGTAACTCGTCACGCTCTTGGTTCCGGCGACGCCGATGAGGATGCCGAGCACCACGCCGATGATGGCCTGGAGCAGAACCCACCACCAATATTCGCCACGCGAGGCGCGGCCCGAGAAAGTGGCGTACTTCTTGAAGAAGCGCTTGATGGCGCCACCGAAACCGATCCCGTACCAGGGCTGGTCAAGTGGCGGTTCGCCGCCTTGGGGAGGCATGGGCGGCATTTGGGCCGGGGGCATAGTGGGATAGGTCATATCGCTTCCTTTGCGACTTATGGGGGCCTTTGCGGATCAAACGTAGCAAACAATGAGGCGGGCCGGGCCCCGAGAGGCGGGACCCGGCCCTAACACTCAGGAAACTGTCCGGTTAACCCGAACCTGAGCGGAGACGGTGTGATATGGGCCACACCGTTCGCGGGTGTGGATCAGCGGACGCGCTTCGACTTCGAGGCCCTGGTGACGGTCAGCTCGCCGGGCTTCTTGCCGGTCACCTTGACGAGCACCTTCTTGCCCTTCCACGAGGCCTTCAGCTTCAGCTTCTGGGCCGTGGCGACCTT
>JAISIU010000204.1 GCA_031261885.1 Bifidobacteriaceae bacterium | reverse complement strand
CCCTGGAGCAAACAGGAGGGAACCGGGGCTCCTCGATCTCGGCGGGTCCGCCGCCGCGCCACGTCCTGTACCACGCTCCCCCGGGCTCAGGATCCCGGACGCGGGTACGGGCTCCGTTCGTGGCCCGGTCGGCGGGCACTGCCCGCCCTGGGCCGGAGCGCCGCATCTGGTCGACGCCCGGCCCGGGGGTGCCTTATGCCCGCGACGCCTTGGACGCGCGCCGGAGCTGTGCGGCCACGCCCGCCTTGGCGGCGTGGGTCACCACGGTGATGGCCGTGGCCGGCGTGAAGAGCTGATAGCCGCCCGCGCTGTTGCTGGCCTCGGCGAACGTGAGCCGGTACTTGTTCAGGGACAGCGACGCCCACTGGAAAGTCACGGTCAGGCCTGGCGCCTCGCGCGTCGCGCCGTTGACGTCGAGAAACACGGGGGTGAGGCCGGAGGACGCCGCGTTGCCGCGCAGCGTCACGGTGGTCGTCGAGGGCACCACGCGCACGATGTTGCCGACCCTGAGGTACGGATGGGTCGCACCGTCCGGCATCCACCACACGGCGGTCTGCTGGGTCAGGGTGGTTCCGGCGCCGGTGGCGTAGAAGGCGTATCCGGCGGCCGTGTAGACGGCGGGATCGGCCAGCTGGGCGGAGCTCAGCACCGTGACCCCGGTCTGACCGGCGCTCGGCGTGGAGGCGCGGAAACTGTCCACGGCCACCGCGGGATCGCCGGCGCCGAGCACCCACGAGCCGAAGAACGGCAGAGTGTCGTTCACCGGGAGCGCGACGACGCGTTTCACGTCGCTGTTGGGCCAGGCCCATCCCGCGGCCACGCCCGTGGTCCACGTCGGCGCGGACAGCGAGGCGTCGGCGCCGATCAGGATGTCGCCGGCGGCGGCGTTGCGGGCCAGCTGACCGACCAGCTCGCCGGCCGCGCCGATCGCCGTGGCCGAGGCGTTGACCTCAACGGCCGTGTCGACCCAGGCCGGGCCGATCGCGACCGCGTTCGGGTCGTCCTTGGCCGGGTTCCCGGCGATGCCGATGAGGCCGCCGACGCCGATGTTGTCGCCGCCCGTGGCCACGACACCGATCGTGCCGCTCGCGAAGACGCTGTTCGCGTGGCTCGTGCTCTGACCGATCAGGCCGCCGGCCGCCACGACGTTGTCATAGGCCCAGAGCCCGCCGGTCGCGTGGGAGTTCGTGACGGCCACGCCGTCGTCGTAGCCGATCAAACCGCCGGCGTAGACGCTGCCCGTGCCCCAGGCCATGCCCGTGACGAGCCCGCTCGCGGCGCTCGTGTTGACGAACTCCTGGACGGAACCCGTCTGCTGCACGGCGCCGGCCAGCCCGCCGACCGAGGCCGTGAAGGGGCCGATGGCGGTGGTCCACACGCTGGCCGTGTCGCCGCTGAGACCCGGCGTCGCGCCGGACGGCAGGGCGCTGAGCGCCGTGCCGAAGCTGCCCACCAGGCCGCCGACATCGACGGTCGCGCCGGCCTGGCTGCCGCTCGCGGCGACGCGGCCGGGTCCGGTCACGGTCGTGTTCGTGACCTGGCCGCCGACACGGCCGGCGACGGCGCCAACGTAGGTGACGCCATCGCCGGCGGTCGGTTGCGCGGTCACGCCGCGCAGGTTGAGGTTGAGGCCGTCGACCGCGCCCTCGACGACGCCGAACAGGCCGACGTCCTGGGCGTTAGAGGAGATCTGGAGGCCGGAGATCGTGTGGCCGTCGCCCTCGAAGGTTCCCTTGAACGGGTGGTCGGCGTCGCCGATCGGCGCCCAGTTGGCGATGCCGGAGAGGTCGATGTCGGCCGTCAGCTGGTAGACGGTGTTCACCTGGGCGCCGGTCGAGGTCGTGCCGCCGGTCTGGTCGGCGGCCGTGTCGGCGCGCAGCTGTTCGAGGTCTTGGACGGTCGCGATCTGGTGGGGTGCCGGGGGGATGTCGGCGCTCGCGGCGCCCGCCGCGGCCACGGAGCCCGTCAGGGCCAGGGCTCCCGTGGCGAGGAGGGCCGCCAGCCGGAGGGGGTATCCGCACCGGGGGGTGGTGTGGCGGCTGGCGGCACGGGTGTGGGCAGCGGCGCCGGGCGACGCCGGCTGCGGGAGGGGGTTGGGCACGGCGGTGCGGTGCAGGCCCGCCGGCCTCGGATCAGATTGTTCACGCATGGGGCGAACTCCTTCATCGGTGTGCCACGCGTGCGGTGATGGACGCGATACCGCAAGGGGCGCGCGGCGCAATTCAGAAGTTAGCCCCGGTTTCACTTTCGGCGGAATAGTTTCACACTACGAGATCGGCAGTATTTCTACGAAATCCCTGGTAGGAGCCGTGGGCTGAATTGCGCCACTTGGGTAAAAACACTCACATCACCCGCGTAGAAATACCCCGACCACCCGCGTAGAAATACTCCCGACTAACGACGGTGGGGGCCGGCCCCTCACGGGACCGGCCCCCCCCATTGAGCCATGGACTCTGAGCCCTCCGGCCGTCAGACGGCTAAGCCGTCACGGCCTTGGGCGATGCGGTCACTTCGTGACCTTCACCTTGTACAGATGGCTCTTGCGATCGACCTTGACGCGGATCTTCGCGGAACCGGTCTTCTTGGCGACGAGCCGGCCGGTCTTGTCGATCGACGCCACGGACGGCTTCGAGGACAGGAAGGTGACCTTCGCCATCGTCGCCCGCTTCGGCGCGACCTTGCCAATCACCCACTTGACCTGGCCGACCTTCATCGTGGTCGAATGTTTGAGGCCAGCGATGACGACCCGCTTCACCTTCACGGTGGCAGAGTGCTTCGACTTCACCGTGACCTTGATCGACCAGGTGTGCCCATTGGCCGAGGCCGTGATGACCGCCTTGCCGGCCTTCAGGCCCTTGATCCGCCCAGCCGTCGAAACCTTCGCGACGGACGTCTTCGAGGACTTGAACACGACGTGGGTCCGGTGGCCGTTCGCCGTGTAGCCGTACATGGCCAGCGTCTTCGAACCGCCGACCTTCACGACGAACGACTTCTGCGCGCCGTGGACCTTGACGGCCAGCGCCGCCGGGGCCAGACCCTTGCCGTTCCACACGACGGTCTGGTTGTTCACGGTGCTCGTCGCGCTCGGCGTGGCCGTCACGGTCACGGTCGGAGCCGGAGCGGGCTTCTCGGTCACGGTCACGGCCGGCTCGGGAGTCGGCGTCTCCGTGGTCGTCACCGTCACGGCCGGCTTGGGGGTCGGCGTAATGATCACGGTTTCCGTGTTCGTCACCGTGGGAGCCGGCGTCGGGCTCACGCTCGACGTCACCGGCACCAGCTTGCCCTCAGCGCTGATCAGCGCGGTGATCGCGTCGGTCAGCTCCTTGACAGTGGCCGACGGGTCGTTGGCCGCCTTGCTCGCGGCGTCCAGCGCCTTCTGGAAATCGGACCACGAATCCGACGTGTAATCGGACTTGTCGAGCTTGCCGGCGGCCTGGATCGCGGCGTTCACCGCGTCCCTCGCACCATCGACCGCGGTGTTACCCGGGGTCTCCGTCGGCGTACCGGTCGGCGTCGCCGTCGGGGTCGCAGTCGGCGTCCCGGTCGGACTCGCAGTCGGCGTCCCGGTCGGAGTCGCAGTCGGCGTCCCGGTCGGAGTCGCGGTTGGCGTCGCGGTCGGCGTCACCGTCGGGGTCTCCGTCGGCGTACCGGTCGAAGCCTCCGGCGCGAGGTTACCCTCGGCCGTGACCAGCGCGGTGAGCGCGTCGGTCAGATCCTGAACCGTGGCCGACGGGTCGTCAGCCACCTTCTTCGCATTGGCCAGCGCGTCCTGGAAATCAGACCACGAATCCGACGTGTAACCGGAATCCTCGATCTTGCTCGCGGCATCGGCCGCGGCCTTCACCGCGTCCCGCGTACCATCGACCGCAGTCGGCGCCGCCGCGGCGACCGCGTTCGCGGCCGTCAGCGTGTACGGATCCGAGTTGGGCCACACGGCGTAGCCATCGGTGTTCGCCTTGGCCGTGATCTCGACGGAAAGGATCTTGCCCTCGTCGCCCGCCACTGGCGTGTACGTGTCAGTGTCGGTACCGACCTTCTCAACGGTCTTCGTGTTCGGGTCGGTGACCTCCCACTGGTAGTGGCAGGTCGCGGCCGGGCTGAACGTGCAAGGCGCCGCCTTCACAGGCTGCCCCACGACAGGCGAATCCGTCGACAGCACCGGCGTCCCGGTCGGCTGCAGCAGCATCGGCACCGCGGCTGTGGCCGTCAACGTGACAGGACCCCACGTGCCATAGCCCTCAGCAGTACCATCCGCCGAAATCTTCACCGACAGGGTCGTACCCGCATCGGCCACACCCGGCGTATACGACGAGAAAGCCTCGCCCTTACCCTGAGAAACCACATCCGAACCCGCATACCACGTATACGAGCACACAGCGTCCTTGTCATTGAACGAA
>JAISIU010000117.1 GCA_031261885.1 Bifidobacteriaceae bacterium | reverse complement strand
TGCTCTCCGCGGCCGGCCTGTGGCTCACCGGGGCCCGCCGCCCGTCCGCCGGCGCGGCGGCCTTCATGGCCGCCGCGCTCCTCGTCGGCGCGGGCGTCAACCCGATCCGTATCGGCGTGTTCAACTGGAACACCACGGCCGCCGGCAAGACGGTCGCCGCGATCAATGCGAAGGACCCCGGCCACTGGGTCGTGCTCGACGGCGTTAATCCAGGCCTCGTCATGGAAGCCGATGTCTCGGCGTTCACCGGCATCCAGGCATTCCCAAATCGCATCACCTGGCGCCAGTTCGATCCGAACGGCCAGTACAAGAATGTCTGGAATCGCTACGCCCACATCATGTGGACAAGCGACCAGACCGCGTCGCGCATCGCGAATCCCCAACGCGATGTCATCACTATTCGTTTCGACCCATGCGCCTCCTACGAACAGCAGCATCTCGGCTACGCCATCTCCGACCGGCCAGTGACCAGCCAGTGCCTCGCCCCCATCGAAACAGTGCATGCGGGCCAAACCGTGTATTACTACTACAGGCTTGTAAAGCAGTGAAGCCCGGTTCCACACGATGAGCTACGGGCCGGTCCCAGCGCCGTCCACCGGCCACCATGACTGGCTCTCTGCCAGCCGCCTAGTGTGCGCTTAAGCAGCCGCCTGCCGCAGCCGCTCGTTCTGCGCCGCGAGGCCCGTCGCCGCTGCTCTCGCTTCAGCCTCGGAGTCGCGCGCGAGCTTCGCCTCGACCTCCGCCGCGCGCGTGCGCTGCCGCAACTTGGCCCAGCCCTCATGGTGTCTGATGACCTCATCACAGGTGACGCGCTCGGTGAGCCTTCCCCATACCGTCCTCGAACCACCACCAGCCATGACCTGTTCGCCGTCCCGTGCCTCTCCGCCAGGCTCAGTGTTCGGGTCTGCCGGAGCACCATCGGAATACACGGCCGACTGGAAGGCGCACTCCTTGGCCCAGAGCTCTGCGACATCGCCATCGGTCAGGCCCATCGCCTGCCACGCCCCGAGCCGGGGCATCAACGTCCGGAACTCCAGCAGCTCGTGGTCGCTTGGCTCCGCGACGGGCGGGAATCCCCGGGCCTGTGCGAGGAATGCCCGGAACACGAGCCAGCCCAGCGTGAACTCGCCCGCTGCCGCCCATTCCCGATCGATGAAACGATGCCGTCCGTCGGCGGCCACGATGAGGTTCTGTGGGATGGCGTCAACCATCCATGCCGGCAACGGCGTCTCGGCGCTGGCGGACGCCTGGTCCACCCCGACCTCCTCGAGCACGCAGCGGTACCACGTGTTGAACCAGGTATCCACAGCGTCGGCCGTCCAGCCCGGCCGGCTCATGATCGCCCACAAGCGGTCCTGCCAGGTGCGCCCCGGGAAGTATGGTTCCACCGGCGTCGGGTCGAGCACCGTCCACGCGGCCTGGGCACCTTGGCCCGCCGCACTCGGCACCGTCCGGTGCACCTCAATGGCCCCGGCATCCTCACCTGGCCCGCTGTGCTGGCCAGCGGCCGGTTCGAACGTCGTAACGGTGGAAAACCGCGCCAAGCGGTCCCCCGAACCGAACTGCCACGCCAGCGTCGGCGGGGCATCGAGCTTGCAGGCCGAAGCCCGCACCAGGAAGGAGTTCGCCAGGTCTCTTCCCAAGCCATTCCGCGCCACGACGTCCTCCGCGAGGCCGGCGTCGAACAGCACCGTGGCCGGACGCTGCGGGTCACCTCCGAACGTCGGTGCGACCAGTGGCACAGGGTCGAACCCAGAGGCCCCGTCCCAGGCCGCCTCGGCGATCACGCAGGCCGGGACCTTGTAATCGGGGAACGGGTAGTACCAGTCCTGGTTGGCCAAACCCGCCTGGGCCAACCGTGCCCTCAGCTCACGGCGCCCGAACGTGACCGGCCCACGCTCCGGGTATGTCCCCTCGACACCGACCATGCGCTGACCCACGTGGTCCTCGGGCACGCCGACCAGATACTTGAGGCCCAGTTGGTTCTCGATCGCCACGACCAGCTGCCCGCCGGGCGCGACAAGCGAGACGAGGTGGTCCAGCATCTCCGTGACGGCGTCGACACCATGGGGCACCTCCAAGAACATGCGCGAGTACTCCAGCACCCCGACCACCAGCACGGTGTCGAACTGCGCCCCTGAAAAGTTCTGGATCACGTCGTTGACGACAGTGACGTTTTCAAGGTCGGCGCACCGCATCGCCCCGATATGACTGCGACGCGGCGAACCCTCAAGGGACACGACATCGAGCCCAGCCTCACCGAGCGCCCGGCTGATCGCCCCCATCCCACTGCCGACCTCCAGCACGGAATGCCCGAACGTCTCGATGACGGGTTTCACGATGTTCCCGCGCTTACGGGTCAGGTGGTAGAAGGAGGACCAGTCCCGGATCCCGTGCTTCAGCTCCAGCGACCCCGTCGACCGGTCGCGGGCGTGCTCGATGACGGAACCCACCCAGCGTTCCGCCTCGTCGCCGTCGTTGTAGCCGAAGTCCTGCGTCTCTCCGCCCTCCGCCGTCAGATAGCGTGGCACTTCAGGGTCCAGGGCCTCGTAGCCCAAGTCGGCGATCTTCACCCGGTCAGCCTACCGGCGATGCTCGCGAGCCATGCGATACCCGGCCTGACTCCACCGCGCCGATCGCCCCCCGCTACAAACTCGGGTCGCTGCTGACTCACCACGATGTCCGCCCGGCCAAGTCCGCCACCAGCCGCGCGTTCCGCTAGAATCGCGGTGTTCGAGCTAGCATCACCCGAACATTCATCCCCTGACACGC
>JAISIU010000100.1 GCA_031261885.1 Bifidobacteriaceae bacterium | reverse complement strand
CGTCATGAGATATGGCTCGTAAGAGGGGCTGTTAGGAGCCATAAGTCTTGACGCTCGGATGGGGTGGGTGGGCTAGGCGGGCGGGTGGGCTAGGCGGCGCGGCGCTCCTGCCAGAGCTGGCCGGTCTTGGAACGGAGCTCGGCACGCACCAGCGGCGGGGCGAGCACGCCGCCGCCGTGCCCGATGCCGCCCCTCACCTGGGTCAGAACCCTCACCTCGGTGAGCGCTCCCGGCCACGGGCCGGCCACGACGAGGCTCATGTGCCGCTGGCGGACGCGGGCCTCGACGCGGCGGCGCTGGGCCGCCCCGATTCCCTCGACGGGCCCGAGCAGCACCACGCCGTAGGCGTCGATCAGCTGGGACAGGACGCGCAGCGGCTCCTCGCCGAGGTTCGGGATCACGTGGGCGCGGGCCAGCGGGACGCCGGCCTGGGCGGCGGCCAGCCGGCCGGCGTCGGGCAGGGCCGCGACCGCGCCCCACGCCTCCGGCCCCCACAGCGCGGCCGCGACGTGGAAGGCCGCACCCGTCGAGCCGAGCACCGAGACCGTCGACCCGGTCCCGGCCCGCGCGGCGACGGCGCGCCCCAGCTCCGGCAGCGACACGAGCCCCGCTGGCCGCGGGCCGCCGCCCGTGGCCAGCGCCTCCGTCCGGCGGGGGACGTCCTGTTCGGGCACGTTCGAGCGGGTGGTGGGCGCGTCATCGGGCACGGGCGCGAGCGGGCGGCGCCGGGCGAACTGGGCCGGGCCGTCCGGGACGCGCTCGCCCAGCGAGGCGACGCCGACCGTGGTCTCGGCCCGGCGCAGCGCCCGCCGCGCCTGCGCGAGGGCGTCGGCGCGCTGCGGCGCGAGCTGTAATACGGTCATGCGCCCTCCCCATAATCGAACATGTGTTCGATTATGTCACGCCGCGCGCCCGGCGGCCAACGCGCCTAATGTGGAGGTATGGATTTTGACCCCGGACGGCCCTATCCGCCGGACCCTTACACCGTGCTCCCGCGTCTGCCGAAATTCGTCCTGACCTGCCCTGACATCGAGCCCGGCCAGGAAATCCCGGCCACCTTCTCCGCCTACGAGGGGGACAACGTCTCCCCGGCGCTCGTCTGGCTCGGGCAACCCGAGGAGACCAAGAGCTTCGTCGTCACGTGCTTCGACCCGGACGCGCCCAGGCCGGGCGGCTTCTGGCACTGGGGTATCGCGGACATTCCGCCCACCGTCACCCAGCTGCCGCGAGGAGCGGCCGTGCCGGACGGCGCCTGGACCGTCAACAACGACGGCGGCACGCCCGGCTTCACGGGCATGGCCCCGCCCAAGGGCGACCACGCGCACCGCTACTTCTTCGCGGTCCACGCCCTGGACGTGCCGCACCTCGACGCGCCGCGCACGGCCACCCCGGCCGAACTCTCCGACGCGGCCCAGGCGCACGCCATCGCCCGCGCCGTCTTCTACGGCATCTACGAGCGCTGACACAGTCGCCGCGCCGTGACAGGTTTCGGCGCCGCCGCGACATAACAAGGGTGTGAATCCCATCGCAGCCACGCTCGGGCCGTGCCCGGCGGGCGTGGCGCTCCGCCGCGCACCCGTGGACGATGTCGGCGCGCGCCCCGCACTCGGACCGCACCTACCATCGCGGGTCGCCCGGAAGGGCGGCCACCCCGCTGATACGTTGACGAACGTGGAGGACCACCGCCCGGCGGCCGGCCGCACTCCCGAGCCGGACGCTTCCCATCGGCGCGCCCCGGACGGAGCTTCGGTCCCGTCACGGGCGGGCCTCGAAGCGCGCTTCAGCGCGCTGTTCCAGGACCAATACGCCCGCGTGGCCGGCTACCTGCTGCGCCGCACCGGCGACCCGGACACCGCGCGCGACCTCGCCGCCGAGGCCTTCGCCACCGCGTGGCGGCGACTCGTGGCCGGCACCCTCGACCCGGCCCGCCTCACACCCGGCTGGCTGTTCGTCGCGGCCCGCAACCTCCTCACCAACCACGCCCGAGGCCGGCGGCGGCTCGCCGAGGTGAGCGCCGCCATCGCCCAAGAGGCCCGGCGCGGGCGCCTGCCCGGTCAGGCCACGGCCGGGGCTGAGGGGTCGGACCGGACTCTCGACGCGCTCGACGCCCTGCCCGAGACCCACCGTCAAATCCTGCTGGCCCACTACTGGGACGGGCTCGACGCCAAAGAATGCGCCGCCCTCATCGGCTGCTCACCCGGCGCCGTCTGGAACCGGCTCAGCCGCGCCCGCGCCGCCTTCAAGGCCGCCTACGCGGCCCTGGGCGCGCCCGCCGCGCCGAACACGAACGAGCCCACCCCGGCTGGTCACGACGCTAGCGCACCACGCGGCTCCGTCCGCACCGCCGGCCGGGCGCCGGCATCGACGGACAACACGGCCCGGCAAGGAGACGAACGATGAACACAGCACGCCGCCTGCGCCGCGCCAACCCGCTGGACCGCCGGGCCGAACAGGCCCTGCTCGACGCCGACGCCCTCGCCCGGCTCGACCACATTCTGCATGGCGCGCCCGCCCCCGGCGCCGCGGTCCCTGTCACTGAGCCATCTGCCGCCGGATCGGCCGAGGTAGGCGCTCCGGGGAACCCGCCGGTTCCGACCCCTCCAACCCGCCCGGTCAGTCCAGCCGGCGCGTCCGGGCCGCGCCCGGTGCGCTGTCGCGCCGGACGCGGGGACAACGGCTCCGGGCCCCG
>JAISIU010000098.1 GCA_031261885.1 Bifidobacteriaceae bacterium | reverse complement strand
GACAGGCCGTCGAGCGCGAAGGTCAACGCCTCCCCCTGGTCCGCCAGTGAGGCCGGGGCGGCGGCCCGGTCCACGGTGAACGGCCGGAACACCTCGTCGGAGATCAGCGCACAATCCGTTCGGGCGCAGATCTCGTGCAGCCTGGCCCCGCATTCGACGTAGGCGCCGGTCGGGTTGCCCGGGTGGACGGCGATGACGGCCCTGACGGCGGGCGCGGCGGCCAGCTCGGCCAGGCGGCCCGTGTCGTGTTCCCAGCCCGAAGGGTGGAGGTAGTAGAGCGGGTAGGCGCTGGTCCGCGCGAGGGCGAGGGCGGCCAGCGGCTCGATCAGCGGATACCCGGGCGCGGGGATCGCGACCCGATCGCCGGGGTCGGTCAGGAGTTGGAGCAGCCACGAGTAGGCCTCCGAGGTGGAGGCCGTCAGCCAGTAGTCGTCGGGGTGGCCGCCGTAACGGGCGGCCAGGGCCTCACGCGCCGGGAGCGGGCCGCGCGGGCTCGGGTCGTAGAGGGCGGCGCGACCGGCCGCGCGGGCCACGGCCTCGAGCACGGCCGGGGAGCCGAGGCCGTGGCGGGTCGGGTTCGAGTCGGTGAGGTCGGTGACGGGCACGCCGGCGGCGGCGAGGCGGGCACGCTCGCGGGCGATCTGGTTGGGCCGGCCGAGGCCGGAGAAACGGACTGGCACGCCCACTAGGGTAAGCCGCCCGCCGGGCCGAGCCCCAGGGCCTCAGAGGCGTGGCGGCGCGACGCGCCTGGGGGCCGGGTGGTAAACGGGCGGCCCGGAGTAGGCGACGAGGGCGTCGGCCAGCAGCGTGGCCACCTCGGCCGGGCGGGCCGCCAGCCGCCGGGTCGGCAGCTTGAGGCCGCGTTTGGCGAGGCGGCGGGCCAGCCGGTCGATCTCCTGGGCCGTCGCGGACGGGTCCTCGGCCCGGGCCAGCTCGGCGGCCGGGAACTCGGGCTGGTGGAAGTAGACGGCGACTCCGCCCCTCGGCCCCTTGGGGCCGACCCTCTCGATGTCGCGCCACGGCACGGGCACGAGCGGCGCCCACGTGTCCTCGCCCGGATAGTCGATGCCGTCCGGCCCGAGCTCCAGCGCGAGGTGGCGGCGCCGGCCGATCGCGGCCAGCGCGGCGAGGCCGATGACGAGGCCCGCCAGCGCGACGCCGATCGCGAGGCCGAACTGGCCGTAGCCGACGAGCAGGCCGCGCCGCATGCGCCGCACGAGCGGCCGGAGCAAGAACGCGCCGATGACGAGCACGGCGAGGCCGGCCAGCGCGAGACCGGCCAGGTAGGCGCGGCCCGGGCCGACGCGGGTGGGTGCGGGCAGCTCGCCGGGGCGGCGCGACGCCCGGGCGCCGGACCGGACTGGCGGCTCGTTCTTCATCGGCGGCTTCCTCACACTGACTTCGGGCTGGTTTCAGATTACGACGCGGTGCCCGTCCCCGGCGTTCGGCGCGCGGCTCACGCGGCGGCCCCGGCCTGGCCGCGCGAACCCGCCGCGAGCGCCAACAGTTTGCCCGTCACGGCCACCCAGTCGTCGAGGACGGCGTTCGTGGGGAACGTCATCGTGCGTTCGACGACGGCGCTGACGGCACGTTCCAGCGCGGCGTGCCGGGAACCGGCCGCCGATGCCGCGGCCGCCTCGGGTTCAGCGCGGCGCCGGGCGCGCCGTCCCCGGCGTGAGAGCGGAGCCGCGGCCGGCTGGGCGGCATCGGCCACGGATCCGGCCAGCGCGGCCGTGACGGCCTCGTCGAGCCGGGCGCGGATGTTGACGCCGCTGGCCAGCGATCGGCCGACGGCCGCCCCCCAGGGCGCGGGCACGGCGACGAGAGCGCGCTCCAGCCAGCCGAGCAGCACACCGTGGATCTGTTCGACGCTCGGGATCTGGGGCGCGGGGTTCGGCTCGTCCGGTTCCGGGGCGGCCTCGACGAGGGCGAGCAGCTGGTCGCGCGCCGCGCGCCGGGCCGGTTCGATCCAACTGCGGTCGAGCCCGTCGGGCGGTCCGATCTCCTCACGCAGCCTGGTCGCCTCGCGGCCCAGCAACACGCGGGCCCGTTCGGCCGGCGTCGCTTCCTCGGTCCGGGCCGCGACCAGCAGCTGCCGCAGCGAATCCACACCATCCCCCGTGAGCGCCGAGGTCACGACGACGTTCGGCACGTCGGACCCGGCCCGCTTCAGCAGGCGCGACAGGTCTTGCAGGACGGCCGGCACGTCATCGGGGGCGAGCGTGTCCACTTGGTTCAGCACGACGGCGAGGTTGCCGACGCGCTGCGCCAGCACGCCGGAGTAGTCGCGGTGCAGCGACGGGTCGGCGTACTTCTGCGGGTCGGTCACCCACACGAGCAGGTCCGCGAGCGGCAACACGCGGTCCACGACCTCGCGGTGCTCGCCGCTGGCCGAGTCGTAGTCCGGCAGGTCGAGCAGGATCAGGCCGCGCATCGCCGCGACGTCGCCGTCCAGCACCGAGTCGCGCCGGATCCAGTTGTCGCGGGCCACGCCGAGCCAGTCGAGGAACGGCCCGGCGTCGCCGCCCCAGACGAACGCGACGGCATCGGCCGTGGTTGGGCGCAGGACGCCGACCTCCGAGAACGTCATCTCGCCGATGCGGTTGAACAGGCTCGACTTGCCTGAGCCCGTGCCGCCGATCAGCGCGACGACGGTGTGGTCGAGCCCGAGGTCGAGCCGCCGGCGGAGGCGGCGGCAGGCCGCCTCCTGGGCGACGACAGCCTGGTCGCCGAGCCGCCCGCGGACCGTGCGCGCCACGGCCGTCAGCTCCGCCAGGGCCCGGCGGGCCTCCTGGAGCGCGGCGGGCCCCCTCTCCCCGGCGGGCGTCACCGCCGGCCCCCTTGCCGCCCGAACGCACCGACGTAACTGGCCAGCAGCGCGTCCGCGCCGGGAGCGCGGCGGGCCACGACGGCGGAACGGGCGGCCTCGATGACGAGGCGGGCCGCGCCGAGCCGGGCGGCGGCCAGGCAGGCGGACGCGGCGGCCCGCCAGTCGGGGGCCGCGGGGCCGAGCAGTCGAGCCAGATGCTCGCCCGGACAGCCTGGGCCGGCCAGGCCGAGCGCATCGGCCATGAGCAGGGAGACGGCGCCATCCGGGCCGAGGCCGCGCAGGCGCCGGGCCGTGCGCCGGTCGCCGAGCCGTCCGGCCACGGCCTCGCGAACATCCTCGCGCCACGCCGTGGCCTGGTCGGCGTCCTGGGCCTGGACCTCCCGACCGGCCGCGAGCGCGCCGGAAGCGGCCAGCTTGTCCCACAGCGCGGACGCGCCGTCCGGCGCGTCCGGGGACCGCCACCAGGCCCCGACGCGGGCCACGACATCGGCCCGCACGCGGGCCAGCAGCTCGGCGGCCAGGTCCGCGATGGCCTGATCGAGGGCCGCGAGGTCGAGGCGCGTGCGACGGCGACGACGCCGGGTGGCGGCTTCGACGGGTTTCGCGGCCTGGACCCAGGCGCTGGCCAGTGCCGGGAAACCGGGCAGGTCCTGAGCGGCCGGGGCCTCGGGGCGGGCCGGCGCGGTGGCCGGAGCCGGGCCGGGCGCGCTGCTGGCCGCCCGGGCCGCCTCGTCGAGCCGGCCGTACTCGTGGCGCGACAGGTTCTGCCAGATCGTCTCCGTGCGCTCGGTCAGCTCCTGGATCTCCGAGTCGACGCGTTCCACGTCGACGGCCAGGCGGCCGAGGGCCTCGCGCAGGGCGGCCACGGCCCTCTCGACGCCGTGGCGCATGAGGCCCACCACCGGCCCGGGCCCGGCCACCTCGGCCAGCCAGTCGCGCAGCTCCTCGCTGCGGGCGTGCGCGCCCGCCGCCTGCTGCGTGAGCGCTTCGGGGATCATGAATAGCGGCACGTCCCGGACCACGCCCGCTTGCGCCAAGCGGTCGCGCAGGTCCTCTCGGATCTGGCCCGCCGCGCCATCGGGCACGCGAAGGACCACGACCGCCACCGGGCCGCCCTCCGCGGCCGCCCGCGCGATG
Source organism: Bifidobacteriaceae bacterium (assembly GCA_031261885.1). Lineage (GTDB taxonomy): Bacteria > Actinomycetota > Actinomycetes > Actinomycetales > WQXJ01 > JAISIU01. The sequence continues at coordinate 685 of JAISIU010000098.1, read as the reverse complement.
AACTCCGCGCCGCCCGCGTCCCCGTACCGGAGGGCGGAGGTCGCGAAGACACGCACGTCGGCGGACCGGATCAGGCGCAGGGAGTGTTCGCGGACGGCCGCGGCCGCCGTCGCCGGGTCCGGCACGTCGACGAGGAGCTGGAGGCTCGGCAGGCCGTCGCGCGCCACGAGTTCGCAGCCGCCGGCCAGCGGGCCGCGCCCGAAGGCCGTGATGGCGTCCGGCGCGCCGACGGCCACGGGCTGGCGCGTGGTCGGGCGCAGGGGGCTGACCGGGCTGACGGGGAAGCCGATGATCGAGTTGACGAGCGTGGACCGGCCCGCGCCCGTGGGCCCGGAAACGGTGATGAGCGCGAGGGGCCGCTCGCGCGTCAGGCGCGGCAGGATGTCGTCGTCGAGGCGGCGGATCAGTTCGGTTTGGACCGCGCGGGCCGCGCGCCCGGCGCTCGAGGGATAGGAGAGGTCGAGGCTCTGAAGGTCGGCTTCCAGCCGCCGCGCGGCGGTCAGGAGTTCGTCCTCCTCGCCTGCCATGCCCGGCGCCATCCTTCCTTCGCTGAACGCGTGCCTGAGGTGTCTGGGTTGCTGGGGTGCGCGCCCTGGATGAGGCTATCGCGAAGACAAGGCCGGGGCCCGGCCGCCGCGCCACGGGTCCAGCACGCTGGCTGGTCGTGACGCGGGGCCGGGCCCCG
>JAISIU010000066.1 GCA_031261885.1 Bifidobacteriaceae bacterium | reverse complement strand
AGGCGGGCCGCCACGAACCCGGCGGCCGTGGGGCGTGCCTCGACCACGGCCTCCGAGCCCGGGCCGGGCGCAGCGGTGGGGCCGGCCAGCTCGATGACGACCTCGGGGACGCCGGCCTGGTCGGCGGGCGCGGCGTGGTTGGTGGGCGCGGTGGTGACAGTGGTGGCGGCGGCGTTGGTGGGGGTGGGGGTGTCCGATGCCGGATCGCCGGGTTCGGGCGGGCCGGTCCCGTCTGGTCTCGGCGCGGCGGGCGGCGGTGCGGGACAGGGGTGCGGGCCGGCGGCCCGCACCACGAGGCGGAGGACGGGCCGGCCGGCCGGCAACCAGCGCGTCCACGACCAGCCCGGACCCGCGGCGGCCGCGTCCACCTGGACCGCGCCGGGCGGGTGGGCCTGGGCGGCCGCGAGCACCCAGGAGTGGGCCAGGGCCGTGGCCGCCGGAGGCGGACCGGTCACGGTGACGGCGGCATGGACCGTGAGGCCCCAGGGCGCCAGGCGCAGACCCGGCGGGATGACGCCGGCGGACGCTCCGGGCGCGGCCGTGAGCGCGTTGTCGCTGGTCACGCGACTGTGCGGGGTGACGGCGGACGTGTCCTGACCGGCGGGTGCGGTCAGCGCCGCGACGAGGCCGGCGGCGTCGAAGTCGAGCAACGGGCGGCGCGGGCGGCGGGCCAACAGGCGCGGCACCTGCGTGCCGAGCACACCGATCAACGGCAGCGCGGCGAAGATCGGCCGGCGCGTCATCGCCACGAGCGCCGCGGCCATGACGAGGCCCACGAGCAGAGGCGGCAGCAGGTCGCGCAACGCGGCCCGGGCCCGCTGGCCCGGGGCCCTGGGTGGCGCGGCCGGGTCGGCGGGCGGCGGAATCCAGGGCGGCGCCGGTTCCGCGGGGGGCGTCGCGGCGGGGGTAGGTGTGCGGGCGGCGTGCTCCCATCCCGGCCCGGGCCTCAGCTGCCACACCGCGCCGCCGGCCGCCACGAGGCAGTGGGCGCGGCCCAGCCGGCCACGCCGGCCGACGCGCCGCCACGCCAAGTCCACGCCCCGGCGCGGTTTGGAACCGCGCGCCTCGCGCACCGTGAGGGCGCGCGTGGCCCAGGCCGTGGCCGCGCCCGCGGCGTGCAGCCGGGGACGGTCGGGACGGCGGCCCGGGCCCGGGGCGAGCACGACGGGCGGGTGCGGGACCGCGCCGTGGCGCGTGACGGCATCGGCCGCCCGGACGGCCGCCTTGCCGCCGGCGGTCCGCGCCGGCACGGTCGTGCCCGCCGTCCCGCCCGTCAGGCAGACCCACAACCAGGTCCCGGGCGGTTCCGCCGGCGGTGGCAGCGGACTGGTCGCGAGGCGGGCGCCCTCGACCAGCGGCACGGCCCCAACCAGGTGGTGCGGCGCGAGTGGCCCGTGGCCCGCCGCGAACCATTGATGGCCGGCCGCCGCGCAGCGTGCGCGCGCCCCGGCCGGGCCGCTTGACTCCGCCCATAACGGTCCGCTCCCAGCGTGAGGGCCGGCACCGGGCGCGGGGCACTCCGGACCGCTGACGGAAGGTGCCGTGCCGGGGACGGGCCGGCCGGGCGGTTCCGGCCCGTCCGGTGCGCCGGCATCGGGCGCGGCGGCGGCGTCCGCGAGCTGGGCGAGCACGTCCCGCCACGGCGTGTGCGGCGGGGCCCACACGTCGCGAACGCCGTGCCGGGGACAGGCCAGGGTGATGCGCATCGGCCCATCGTGCCGAGTGGGGCCGGGCGGCGCGACCCGCCCGGCGAGAGTTGGGGACAAGCTGTCAGCTCTGGCGGCGGCGGCCCAGCGTGCGCGCGGGCGGCGCTGGGGAAAACCTGTCATCCCTGCGCCGTCCCGGGACGCGCACGCGGGACCGGTCGCCACATAACCCGGCAAGGTGTGGCGGCCGGCCCCGCGCCTCGGGTGTCCGCACGGAGCGGACGGTCAGGGGACGATCTCTCCCCGAGCGTGGAGGCTAATGGCTGAAATAAGCCTGAATATCTGCCATCAGCCTCCACGCTCGGATGGGGTCATGTTCGGGCGGACCGGTCACTCGCTCGCTAGGGCCAGGGCCGGGTCGATGCGGCCGTTGGCCCGGGCCGGCACCACGGACGCGACCACGCCGGCCACGAGCGCGATCACGAGCATCGCGACCATCTGCCCCGGGGCCACCGCGACGCCGTGGCCGACGTCGCTTGGGTCATACGGCGTGCCCTCCAGCAGGTAGATGACGCCGCAACCGAACGCCGTGCCGAGCACCAGCCCGATCACGGCCCCGAACAACGCGGTGAACAGGCCCTCGATGCCGACCGCGCGGGCGGACTGGCGCCGCGTCAGGCCAAGTGCTCTGAGCAATGCGGTCTCGCGCCGCCGCTCCGTGACAGAGAGCGACAACGTGTTCGCGACGCCGATCAGCGCGATCAGGAGGGCGACGGCCAGGAGCACCATGAGCCCGGTCTCGACCATGCGGACCATGCGCTCGTTCGCCCATCCGTACGCCGCGTTGCCTTCGAGGATTGGCCCGCCAGTCGTGACACTGCTGGTGCCGGCGCCGATGATCCGCCCGAGCCCACTGATCACGTGGTAGGAGTTGGCGTCCGGCGCGAGCGAGGCGGAGACGCCGGTCACGAGGTCGGCGCTCGTCACGGCCGCGGCGGCGGATGCGGGCACGATGACATCCGTCTGGAAATCCGCTGGTACCCCGGAATCGTCCTTGGCCAGTTTGCCGGTGTAGGGAACCGTCGTGATCGGCAACGTGGCCGTGCCCTTGTCGCCCCTGAGCGTCAGTTTGGTCCAGCCGTGGGCAGTGAAAACCTTCACGGCTTTGGCGGCCGCCGCGTCGGGGTCAGCCGATCCGGTGTCTCGCACGAAGCCGCCCGGATCGACCACGGCCTGGCCGGCCCTGAGCGCGGCGACCAGGGAGTGGGCGGCCGGGAAGACCTGGGCGAGAGTGGCCGGGTCGACCACGAGGACGGCGGTCACCCCCGCCGGCATGGCGCCATCAGCGTCCGCGCTGCCGGTGCCCGCCTTGGCGCGGGCCGCGACGCCGTCCGGCTGGGCGGTGGTGTGCAACGTGTACTCGGCCATGCCGGCCCGTTCCGTCAGGACCGCGCCGATCCCCTCGACGGCGGCGAGCCGCTCCGGCAAGGCGGTGGGCAAGCTGGCGAGCGTCCAGGAGTTGGTGTCAGCGCTGTCGCCCTCGGGCAGCCAGGCGTGCGGTTGCCACGAGTTGTAACCCGGTTGGAGCACGATGTCGGCGTCGTACGCGTTCTGGTTGCCCGACGCCATGATCCGGAGCGACGCGGCGCCCGCCGAGACCGTGGCCATGAGCGTGACGCCGATGATGACGGCGCCCGCCGTGGCGGCCGTGCGGCGCGGGTCGCGCGTGACGCTCATCGCGGCGACGCGGGCCGCCGGTCCCGCGCGGCGGCACAGCCGCGTCAGGCGGGCCACGAGTTTCGGCACCCAGAAGACGATGCCGATCATGATGCCGCACATGAGAGCCGCCGCGCCCACCACGCCGATCCCGCAGATGCCGGTCACCGCCGCGTGGAAGGAATCGACGGCCCAGTACCGGGTGTCGTGCCGTCCGAGCGCGTACGCCGCGATCAGGCCGGCGGCGGCCACGGCCGCACCTCCGATCGTGAGAACCAGTGACACCACGAGCCGCGCTTTGCCCGCGCCGCGGCGCGGCGCGGGCCCCGCCACGGGCCGCAACGCGTCCACCGGCGCGACGCGGGTGGCGCGGGCCGCGGGCGCGTGGGCCGCGGCCAGGCTCGTGACGATGCCGGCCACGGACGGCACGATCAGCGCCAGCGGCTTGAGCGTGACGAAACCGGGCATCTGGTATCCGGGGACCAAGCGCGTCACGGCGATCAGCGCGAGTTCTGCGAGCGCGACGCCGAGCACCGCGCCCACGACCCCGCCACCCGTGCCGAGGATGGCCGCCTCCCACCGGACCGACCGGCGGACCTGGGCGCGTGTGGCCCCGACCAACCTGAGCAGCGCGAGCTGGTGGGTCCTTTGGGCGATCAGCACCTGGAACGTGTTCGAGATGACGAACCCGGCCATGATCAGGGCGACGGCCACGAGGACCATGACGATGAGGTCGTAGATCGTGGACGATTCGAAATACCAGCCGCGCGCCGCCGCGCCCTGGTCGGCGGGCGTGCGCACGTTGACGCTCGTGGCCGGGGCCGGAACCGAGTTGGTGGGCTCCTTGCCGGAGGCGGCCTCGTCGGCGCCGACCTGTTCGAGCCGGGCCTTGATCGCCCGGGCCACCCGGGTGGCGTCCGCTCCGGGCTTGAGGCGGACCAGGTAGCGGATGCCGCCGAAGTCGGTGTCGGCGGCCTGAGGGTTTCTGACCGCGAACAGTTCGGACGGGCCAAGCAGCGTCGCGCCGCTGGGCGCGAACAGGTCGAAGTTGTCCGGGGCGAACATGGCCGAGGTCGCCATCGCGCGGTCGCCGATCACGACGCCCGTGATCCGTGCCCTCGTGGTGTACGTCGCGGTGCCGTCCGAACCGACCGTGAGGGTCGTGCCGCTGGGCGCCGCCGGCGGGGTGCAGCTAGGGTTCTGGACGGCGTTGCCCTTCTTGTCCGTCTCGGTGCAGATGCCGTCCTGGTACTCGACCGAGACCGTGTCACCCACCTTCGCGCCGAGGTTGGCCAGCTCCGTGCGGTCAAGGGCGATCTCGTGCGGCCCGGCCGGTTTGGTCCCCTGGATCAGGGACGTGACGCCGAACTCCCGGTCGTCGGCCGGATCCGTCGCCCGGATCGTGGTGCCGGCGGAGCGGCCGATCACCGACAGGTCCTTCTCGGCGTTGCCGCGCCCCACGGCCGCGACGCCGGCGACCTTGGCCAACGCGGCCGCTTGACCCGCCGTCAGGTAGGCGTCCTCGCCGGACCCGGAGCCGTGCGGCCCGGTGACGCCCTTGAGGTCGACCGACCCGGTCACGACGAGGTCGGCCGTCCCGTAGTCGGCGGACAGCTGTCTCTGCGCGGCCGTCATCGCGGTGTCGACGGCCACGAGCGCGGCCGTCGAGAACAGCGTCGAGATCACGATCGCGAGGCCGGCCGCGACGAGGCGGCCGCGGTGGCGGCGCATCAGCCGCCAGGTCAGGCGCAACATGGTTCTGCTTTCCCTATCTTCCTTGTTCTTGTCTGCGTCTGTCTGGTGGGGGTGCGTTCGGGCGGACCGGTTACTCGCTCGCGAGGGCCAGGGCCGGGTCGATGCGGCCGTTGGCCCGGGCCGGCACCACGGACGCGACCACGCCCGCGACGGCCGCGAGGACCAGCACGGCGACGATGTGGAGCGGGGCGACGGCCACGCCGCGCGCCGCCTGGCCGGGGTCGGTGCTGAAGCCCTCGATCATGTAGACCACGCCGCAGCCGAAGGCCGTGCCGAGAATCAGGCCGCACACGGCCCCGAACAGTGCCGTGAACAGGCCTTCGATGCCGACCGACCGGGCGGACCGGCGACGCGTCAAGCCCAGGGCCCGGAGCAGCGCGGTCTCGCGCCGCCGCTCCAGCACCGACAGGGACAGCGTGTTCGCGACGCCGACGAGCGCGATCAGCACGGCGACGCCCAACAGCACCATGAGCGCGTCCTCGGCCAGATCGATGCCGCGCTCCGTGTCGTATTGGTGCGCGGCCCAGCCTCCGAGGTAGGCGGCGTCTCCCCACTGGTCGGGGTATTGCGCGGTCAGCGCTTTCACCTGCTCCATCACCCGATAGGAGTCGGCCTTTGGCGCCATGGAGGCCCACAGGTCGGTGAGGGTCGGCGCCGAGAGGATCGAAGTGGCCTCGGCGGTCGAGATCACGATCGGCGCCAGCGCCTCGGTCGTGATCGCACCGTCCCCCACTGGGAAGGTCAGTTGGTCCAGGCTGACCGGCAGGGTCTTCTGGCCGAGATCGCCGGCCAGCGTCAGGGTGGGATAGGCCTTCTCGAAGTCCACCGGGTCTGCGACGTCGATGTCATCGTCGCCAACGAACCAGTCGAGGGATACGGCCGCCTTGCCGGCCCTCAACGTCTTCACGAGCGTCGTGTCCGTTGGGAAAACCTTGGCCGCGACGGCCGGGTCGATGACGAGGACGGGCATGGTTCCGGCGCGTGGCGCGTAGGACTTCGCCGTGGTGGCGGACGTCTCGAGCCCGGCCGGCTCACCCGGCGTGTGGAACGCGAAGTGGATCAGGCCGCTGCGGCCCGCCAGGACGGCGCCGATGCCGTTCACTTGGCTCACTTTTGCGGCCAAAGCGTTCGGGAAGACACTCTCGTAGTTCGTGATCGGCGTCGTGTCGGCCGTGTTCGACGAGGGGGTGAACCATAGGCCCGGCTCGGTCCCGACGGCATAGCCGTAGTCCTCGTGCGACGAGTCGGTGAGCGCGACGCGGGCGGAGGCCGCGCCGGCGGAGACTGTCGCGATCAGCGCGACGCCGATGATCAGGGCGGCCGCGGTGGCGGACGTGCGGCGCGGGTTGCGCACCGTGTTGGCGGCGGCCACCCGGGCCGCCGGCCCGAACCGGCCCAGCGCCCGGCAAATCCGGCCGACGAGCTTCGGCACCCAGAACACGGTCCCGAGGATGACTCCGACCACGCAGGCGCCCGCTCCGGCGATGCCGAGCAGCAGGATCGCGGTGACGAGCACGCCCTGGCCCATGTCGGACATCGAATGGTGGGCGTTGTAACGGGAGGAGGCGAAGGCGGCGATCACCGCGGCCACCGCGCACACGGCGCCGCCCAGCCCCATCGCGAGGGAGGCGATCAGCCGTTTGCGCCCGGCCGGCCGGCGCAGCGTCGGGGCGGGGACGGGCCGGAGGGCCGCGATCGGCGAGACGTGGGTCGCGAGCCGGGCCGGCGTCCTGGCCGCGATCAGGCTCGTGCCGATCCCGGCCACGAGCGGGATCCCCAGGGCCCACGGCGTGAGCGTGACGAGGCTCGGCAGTAGCGCGTCCGGCACGAGCCGACGGAGGCACAGGAGGGTCAGCTCGATGATGGCGGCCCCGCAGACGATGCCGCCCACCGCCCCGACGGCGCCCATGATCGCGGCCTCCCACCGGATCGAGCGCCGCACCTGCGTGCGCGTCGCCCCGGTCAGCCGGAGCAGGGCCAGCAGTCGCGTGCGCTGCGCGATCAGCACCTGGAAGGTGTTCGCGATGACGAGCCCAGCGATGAGCAGTGCGATGGCCGCGAACACGAGGAGGATCGCGACGTAGAGGATCCGGGGGCCGAAGTCCTGGTGCAGCTCCGCGAAACCGGCCTCCACCGGCGTCATCGCCTGGACGCGCGTGGCCTGGATCGAGGCTCCGGAGGTGGAATCGTACGTGTTGCGGAGCGCCGGCTGGTTCACGGCCTTCTCGATGGCGGCGGCCACCGTGGCCCGGCGGGCGCCGGGTTTCAGCGTCACGAGCATCCCGTTCGGCTGCTCGTCGTATTCGGTGTCGACCGCGATGAGCGCGGCGGGCCCCACGAGCACGGATCCGCTGTCGCCGAGGACCCGCAACGAGCCCCGGTCTCCGATGTCGTACATGGATTGCGCCTGGTCGCCGCGCACGATGCCGGAGACCGTCGCCGTCGTGGTGTAGAGGCCGGTCGCGTCATTCGGCCCGCTGGTGGCGCCCAGCGATCGGTAGGTGACGCCGGCCGGGGCGGCCGGTGGCTGGCAGTTGGACGAGACGTCCTTGGGCGTGGTGTCCCCGCCGCCGGTCTGGGAATCAGCGTCCTGGTCCTGGGAGCAGGCGAAGCTGTTCAGCGTCACGGTGACCGTGCCGCCCACGTCGACGCCGAGCCGCTTCGCGTCGCGGTCGTCGAGGGCGATCTGGCGGTCGCCCGTCGGCCGGGCGCCGCGCACGACCGTGGTCAGACGAAACGCGGCGTCGTCCCGGGGGCGGACGGCTTGGAGCGCGACGGAGCCGCTGGCGGTCGAGACCGTGTACGGGGTCTGGATCCCGGTGTACGTGGGGATCGGCCCCACCGCCTCGACCCCGGCCACCTTTCCCATCGCACGCTGCTGTTCGGCCGTGATGGGGAACTCCTCGCCGTTCGTGAAATGGTCGTGCGCCACCACGACGAGGTCGGCCGACCCGTAGCTGGCGGACAGGTTCTTCTGGATCACGGTCATCGTGGTGTCGACGGCCACGAGCGCGGCCGTCGAGAACATCGTCGAGATCACGATCGCGAGGCCGGCCGCGATGAGGCGGCCCGGGTGGCGGCGCATCAGCCGCCAGGTCAAACGCAACATCGTCTCAGTTCCCCCCCGGCGCGCCGGCTCAGTTCTGTGCCCGGATCGCGTCGAGCCCGGCCAGCACCGCGTCCGGCGTCGGGTCCGTGATCTGGCCGGCCACGCGCCCGTCCGCGAGCAGCATCACGCGTTCGGCGTAGGCGGCGGCCGTCGGGTCGTGCGTCACCATGATGACGGTCTGCCCCAGTTCCCGGACGCAGCGGCGCAGGAACGCCAGCACCTCGCGGCTGGCCCGGTTGTCGAGGTTGCCGGTCGGCTCGTCCGCGAGGATCACGTCGGGCCGGGCGATCATCGCGCGGGCGATCGCGACGCGCTGCTGCTGGCCGCCGGACAGCTCGGACGGCCGGTGGCCGAGGCGGTCCCGGATGTCGAGCGTGTCCACCACCTGGTCGAACCATTGGGTGTCGAGGTCCGTCCCGGCCAGTTCCAGCGGCAGTTTGATGTTGTCTTCCGCCGTGAACATCGGCAGCAGGTTGAACGCCTGGAAGACGAACCCGATCCGGTCCCGCCGGATCCCGGTCAGCTGGTCGTCGTCGAGCCCGGTCATGGCCGTGTCGCCGAGCCAGACCGTGCCGGCGTCCGCCTCCTCGAGCCCGGCCAGCAAGTAGAGGAGTGTCGACTTGCCGGAACCGGACGGCCCCATGATCGCGGAGAACCGGCCCCGGGCGAACGCGACGTCGACGCCGCGCAACGCCTGGACGGCGCCCTCGCCTTCGCCGAACGTCTTGGTCAGCCCCTCGGCGCGCAGCGCGGGCGCGCCGCCCGTGGCCGATGCCGCACCCTCCTCGGGCGTGGAAAGCGTGGGCGTGGTGTGGTCCCCGGCCGGCGTGACGGCATCGGCCGCGGACCGGGTGGTGTCGCTGAGGTTCAGATCCATACCCAAGACGCTACGGACCGGCCGTCCCGTCCGCGTCGGGCCCAGGTCTGGTCTTCGCCACGCCGGCCGTCATCCCCGGGACGGACCAGCCCGCCCGGGCCTCACCCTACGGGCGGACGAACCCGCTCTCGAAGGCCGCGACCACGGCCTGGACGCGGTCGCGCGACCCGGTCTTCGCCAAAATGCGGCTGACGTGCGTCTTCACGGTCGCCTCGGAGACCACGAGCCGGTCCGCGATCTCCGCGTTGGCCAGCCCGCGCGCCATCAGCGCGAGCACCTCGCGCTCGCGGTCCGTCAACTGGTCGAGCCGGTGGTCGGCGCCGGGCGCGGCGACCGGGGCCTGGGCCGCGATGCGGTCCAGCAGCCGCCTCGTGGAGCTCGGCGCGATCACGGCCTCGCCGCCGTGGACCGTGCGGATGGCCTGCAGCATGTCCTCGGGCGGCGCGTCCTTCAGCAGGAACCCGCTGGCCCCGGCCTTGATCGCGGCCATCAGGTACTCGTCGAGGTCGAACGTCGTCAGCATGATGATGCGCGGCTGGGCGTCCGAGCCCGGCGCCGGGGGAGTGGCCGCCAGCCGGGTGGTCGCGGCCAGCCCGTCCGTGCCCGGCATACGCACGTCCATAAGCACGATGTCGCACGGCGTGGCCGCCACGAGCCGGACGGCCTGATCGCCGTCTCCGGCCTGGCCCACCACGGCCATGTCGGGTTGGGAGTCGATGACGAGCGCGAACCCCGCGCGCACCAGCTGTTGGTCGTCCACGAGGACCACGCGGATCGGTTCCATCGCTGCCGGTTT
>JAISIU010000034.1 GCA_031261885.1 Bifidobacteriaceae bacterium | reverse complement strand
CCGACCGGGACGCCATCGTCCACCACCACCCCCAATCCGAACGAGACGACCGCGCCCAAGACGAAGGGGTCGATCGCCGGCAAGGTGACCGACAACCTGACGGGCCAGGGCGCCACGGGCTGGGTCACGGCCGTCAAGGTGCTGCCCGACCCGACTAACAAGTGCTCCACGTACTGCTACCAGGACGCCGGCACGGTCGCGATCGGCACGGGCGGCGAGTACACCCTGAAGGACCTCGACCCCGGCACGTACGCCGTGGTCGCCTCCGTGCCGGGCCGCATGCAGGCCTGGCTCGGCACCAGCTCCGTGAAGTGGGGCATGTTCAACGCGGCCGCGGGCTTCAACCCGCCCACGAACTTCGCGCAGGTCACGGTCACCGACACGGCCATCACGGGCAAGGACATCACGGCCTCGAGCGCGGCCGCCTCGATCACGGGCACGCTGAAGGACGCCTCGCTGTACAAGGGTACGTTCGTCGCGACGCCCGGCAAGAAGTACGACGCGAAGCAGGCCACCACCGTCTACACGCTCGGCGACCAGTTCTTCGCGGTCGGGCTCCAGCCCGGACGCGTCAACGTCGAGTTCTCCGCGCCCGTGTACACCAACGGCCAGGTCACCTGCCCGACGGAAACCACGCCGAGCGGTGCCACCGCCTGCCCCTCGGTCGCCCAGGCCGGGAAGGTTAGTTGGGCGTGGGGCGAGCAGACGCTGTCCAGCGGCCAGCAGGGCTCGCTGGCCCTGACGGCCCAGACCGGTGACGAGACCCAGGACGCCTACCCCGTGGTCTTCGGCACGATCAAGACCGGCAAGACCCTGTCCGTCAAGGGCATGGACGCCTACGCCGCGGCCGGCTACACGGTCAAGTACATCTGGACCGATCAGAACGGCAAGCATTTCAAGACCACGAAGAACTACAAGCAGACGAAGTCCCGTGCGGGGTCCATGGCCTACGTCGAGGTCCGCGTCTCCAAGGCCGGCGCCCAGACCAAGGTGTTCCGGGCCGGGCCGTGGACCGGCATGCTGTTGCGCAAGACCGCGAAGACGCTGTCCGCGTCCTCGAAGGGCACGCTGGAGCTCAGGCAGTCCGCCACGACCGGCACGCTGAACTCCGTCGGCACGGGCAAGAGCTCGCCGTGCTTCAAGGGCGACCCGACCAAGCCGTACAAGGGCCAGGTCTGCGAGCTGGAGTGGCACGTCAACGGCGTGATCGTGGAGCGCGACTCCGTGTTCCCGGGCCACGCCGCCTCGGGCAACTACCATCCGACCGCCCAGCAGAAGGGGTCGGGCCAGACGGCCTACCTCGTCGCGATGATCCGCGTGCCCGGCTACGGCAAGTACACGTTGCGTTCGCAGAGCGTGACGCTGTGACCAGGCCGCTCGCGTAGCCGCCTCTTCAATACCGAAATACCGACGATGCCGGCCGGCCGCCTTCCGGGGTGACCGACCGGCATCGTCGGCCTGATAAGCTATCCGTTTGGTTGTGTCCGCCCGCCAGGCGCGGGCGGACGTGCCTGGGGCCTTAGCCATGTGTCGGCCCCGCTGCGCCGGCCTCCCGGCCGCGCGGTGACGTCATCAAACAACGACAGGAGTTTGTCTTTCAATGTCATCCGTCAAGCGTTCGCGCCGCCAGGTGCGCCAGTCCCGCGCCCTCGGCATCCCGCTGACCCCGAAGGCCGTCAAGTACTTCGAGAAGCGGCCCTACCCGCCGGGGGAGCACGGCCGCGGCCGTCGCCGCCAGGAGTCGGACTACGCCGTCCGGCTGAAGGAGAAGCAGCGTCTGCGCGCGCAGTACGCGCTGCGCGAGAAGCAGCTGGTCCGGGCGTTCAGCGACGCCAAGAAGGAGCAGGGCCTGACCGGTGAGGCGCTCGTCGAGCTGCTCGAGATGCGCCTCGACGCGCTCGTGCTGCGCGCCGGCTTCGCGCGCACCATGCTGCAGGCCCGCCAGGAGGTCGTGCACCGCCACATCCTCGTGGACGGGAAGATCGTGGACCGCCCGTCGCAGCGCATCAAGGTCGGCCAGGTGATCCAGGTCAAGCCGAAGAGCCAGGCCATGGTGCCGTTCCAGATCGCCGCCGCCGGCGCCCACCGCGACGTCCTGCCGCCGGTCCCGGAGTACCTCGACGTCAACCTGGAGCGCCTGCGCGCCGAGCTGGTGCGCCGGCCCAAGCGCTCCGAGGTGCCGATCACGTGCGACGTCCAGCTGGTCGTCGAGTACTACTCGCGGTAACCACACCCTCCCGCTCCCAGACAGAAAGGCCAGATGCCCCATGAACCTCGGTGCCATCGCGGGCATGATCGCGGCGTGCGCGTTCGTGATCCTCGTCGGTTTTCTGGCCGTCCCGGTCCTCAAGCTCGGCAAGGTGCTCGACTCCGCGACCGACTCCATCAAGGAGCTGACGGAGCACGGCATGCCGATCCTCGACGAGGCCGGCAAATCCGTCCAGGGGGCCAACGCGGTCCTGGAGAAGGCCGACGTCGTGACGACCTCGGCCGCGGAGGTGGCGCAGAACGCGTCAGCCCTCACGGCCCTGTTCGCCGCGACGGTCGGCTCCCCGCTCATCAAACTGGCGGGCTTCACGTACGGTGTCCGCACGGCCTTCACGAAGAAGAAGGCCAAGTAGTGGTCCGCCGCGCCTTCACGTTGGCGGCCGTCGCTGTGGCGGCGGCCGCCGCCGTCATCGCCGTGAGAAGGCTCCAGGCCCTCTCGCGTGCCACCACGGCCCGCGGCATGGCCGACGCGGCCCGCGGCGCGGGCGAGAAGGCGCAGGGCCTGTGGGCCGAGATCCGCGAAGCGGCCGTCCAGCGGGAACAAGAGCTGAGGGACGCGTTGTTGAACGTCCCGGCAGGCGGCCTCCCCGAGAGCCGCGACGCCGGCCTCGCCCAGATGAGGGACGCCATCGGCCACCTCAGGAACGGGCGGTCCGGGTCGGCATCGGCCACGGACCTGCCCGGCTGAAGCCCCGCCCGCTGTTCCAACTTTCCCAACCACCCCACCCGCTCACCGCCCGAAAGGTCGATACCAGGCCATGCGCACCTCCGAGATCCGGCGCCGTTACCTCGACTATTTCTCCTCCCGCGGCCACCACGTGCAGCCCAGCGCCTCACTCGTGTCCCAGGACCCGTCCCTGCTGTTCACGGTCGCGGGCATGGTCCCGTTCATCCCGTACATGCTCGGCGAGGTGCCGGCCCCGTGGCCCAGGGCCACGTCCGTGCAGAAGTGCGTGCGCACTCTCGACATCGAGGAGGTTGGCAAGACCACCCGCCACGGCACGTTCTTCCAGATGAACGGCAACTTCTCGTTCGGCGACTACTTCAAGGAACAGGCCATCACGTACGCCTGGGAGCTCGTCACCGGGCCGCAGTCGGACGGCTTCTACGGGTTCGACCCGGACAAGATCTGGGTCACGGTGTTCAAGGACGACGACGAGGCGGCCGCGCTGTGGCGCAAGATCGCCGGGCTGCCGGAGGAGCACATCCAGCGGCGCGGCATGAAGGACAACTTCTGGTCCACGGGCCAGCCCGGCCCGGCGGGCCCCTGCTCGGAGATCTACATCGACCGCGGCCCCAAGTACGGCAAGGACGGCGGGCCCGAGGCGGACGAGGACCGGTTCCTCGAAATCTGGAACCTCGTGTTCATGCAGTACGAGCGCGGCGCCGGCGGCGAGAAGAAGGAAGGCTTCCCGATCCTCGGGGAGCTCAAACAGAAGAACATCGACACGGGCATGGGCCTGGAGCGCGTCGCCTTCCTGCTCCAGGACGTCGACAACCTGTACGAGATCGACGAGGTTTTCCCCGTGATCGCCAAGGCCCAGGAGCTGAGCGGGCGCAAGTACGGCGCCGACCACGGCGACGACGTCCGCATGCGCGTCGTGGCGGACCACGTCCGCTCCGCGCTCATGCTGATCGGCGACGGCGTCACGCCGTCGAACATGGGCCGCGGCTACGTGCTGCGCCGCCTGCTGCGCCGCGCCATCTACTCGATGCGGCTGCTCGGCGTCCAGGAGGCCACGCTGCCGGAGCTGCTGACCGTCTCGAAGGACGCGATGAAGGCCTCCTACCCGTCGCTCGAGGCGGAGTGGGACCGGATCTCCGGCACGGCCTACGCCGAGGAGGAGACGTTCCTCAGGACGCTGACCCAGGGCACCACGATCCTCGACACGGCCACGGCGCGCGTGAAGAAGGAGGGCGGCCACGTGCTGCCCGGCAAGGACGCGTTCCAGCTGCACGACACCTACGGCTTCCCGATCGACCTCACGCTGGAGATCGCCGAGGAGCAGGGCCTGACCGTGGACCAGGAGGCGTTCCGCACGCTGATGACCGAGCAGCGCGAGCGCGCTCGGGCGGACGCCAAGGCCAAGAAGACGGGCCACGCCGACACGGGCGTCTACCAGACGCTGGCCGCGGACCTGGGCCACGGCACCGAGTTCCTCGGTTACACGGACCTGGCGGCCCGCGGCCGCGTGGTCGGCCTGCTGCAGGACGGCAAGCCCGTCGCGGCCGTCACGGCCCCGGCGGACATCGAGGTGATCCTCGACCGCACGCCGTTTTACGGCGAATCGGGCGGCCAGCTGGCGGACCAGGGCGCCATCGAGTTCGACTCGGGCGCGGTGTTCGAGGTGGACGACGTCCAGAAGCCGATCAAGGAGCTGTGGGTCCACCGCGGCCGGCTGACGGACGGCACGCTGACGGTCGGCGAACCGGGCTACGCCCGCATCGACCAGGGCCGCCGGCACGCGATCGCGCGCGCCCACACGGCCACGCACATGGTCCACAAGGCGCTGCGCGAGGAGCTCGGCGAGACGGCCACGCAGGCCGGCTCCGAGAACGCGCCCAACCACATGCGGTTCGACTTCCGGTACGGCTCGGCCGTCTCCGACACCGCCCTCCAGGAGATCGAGGGCCGCGTCAACTCCCAGCTCATCGAGGACCTCGACGTGACGAGCCAGGAGATGCCGATCGCCGAGGCCCGGGCCGCCGGCGCGATGGCGCTGTTCGGCGAGAAGTACGGCGACGTCGTGCGCGTCATCTCGATCGGCGACGACTGGTCGCGCGAGCTGTGCGGCGGCACCCACGTGCGCACCACGGGCGAGATCGGCCGCGTCGCGCTGCTCGGCGAGGGCTCGATCGGTTCCGGCGTGCGCCGCGTCGAAGCGCTGGTCGGCGACGGCGCCTACGGCTTCCAGGCGCGCGAGCACGCGCTCGTCGGCCAGCTCGGCACGCTCCTCAAGGTCGGGCCGGACGAACTGCCCTCGAAGATCGAATCGATGGTCCAGCGCCTCAAGGAGGCGGAGCGCGAGCTCGCCAAGGTCAAACTCGCGAAGCTCATGGCCGGTGCGGGGGCGGCCGCCGATGCCGCGAAGCGGGTCGGGAAGGTGAAGCTCGCCTCGGTGGACGCCGGGGAGGTCGCCTCGGCCGACGACGTCCGGACCTTCGCGATGGACGTGCGGAACCGACTCGGCGACGCCGAGCCGGCCGTCGTGGCCGTGGCCGGCCAGCTCGGGGAGCGGGCCGTGATCGTGGTCGCCGCGAACCAGGGCGCCAGGGACGCCGGCGTCAAGGCTGGGGCGCTCGTGAAGAACGCCTCGAAGGTGCTCGGCGGCGGCGGTGGCGGCAAGGACGACATCGCGCAGGGCGGCGGCCAGGACGCCACGAAGATCGCCGAGGCCCTCGGCGGCCTCGAACGGGAACTCGCCGCCTGATGACCCTGCCGGGCCCGGGCCGGCGGCTCGGCGTGGACGCGGGCGCGGCCCGCGTCGGCGTGGCGCTCAGCGACCCCGACGGGCTGTTGGCCTCACCGGTCGAGACGATCGAGAGGCGCGACCTCGATGACGCCCAGGTGGCGGCGCGGATCGCGCAGCTGGCCAGCGAGGCCGGGGCCACGGGCGTCATTGTCGGTTTGCCCCAGCACCTGTCGGGTGCGGAGGGCGCGGCCGCGGGCCGCGCCCGTGAGCTGGCGCACGCCATCCGGGACGCCACGAGCCTGCCCGTCCGGCTCGTCGACGAACGCCTCAGCTCCGTCCAAGCGCACGCCCAGTTGCACCGGGCGGGCCGCCGCGAGAAGACCCACCGCGCCGTCGTCGACCAGGTCGCGGCCGTGCTGATCCTGCAGAGCGCCCTGGATCGGGAACGGGCCACGGGACGCCCGGCCGGCCAGGCGCTGGGGGATCCCGGCAGCGCCACCGGTGGGCCGGCATCGGCCGCTTGAGAGGCCGCGCCACGCGAGGCCGCGCCACGCCGGGGGCGCCGGTGATTTTGGGACGGCGTGTCCGCTAAAGGTAAACTCCCACCCAAGTAGCTATCACAGAGGAGACGCGTGAGCGATTGGTTCTCTGAGCTGGGTCCCCAGGAAGAGGAGGACGTCCAGCAGGAGCCGGGCGGGGAAGCCCCGCTCACCCGGCGGTCCAGGCACA
>JAISIU010000319.1 GCA_031261885.1 Bifidobacteriaceae bacterium | reverse complement strand
GATCGACACGACTGCGCCCGACGCCGCCGATGTCACGGCCGTGGCCGCGGATGGCACGCTCACGCTGACGGCGCCCGATGGCGTCACGCTCGAGTACTCGCCGAACGGCAGCGTCTGGGCTCCTTACACGGGCCCGGTCGCGATCACCGGCGTGGTCTACTACCGCGCGATCGACGCGGCCGGCAACGCCTCCGCCCCGAAGTTCGTCGAGGTGCCGGCGCAGCCCGTCGTCGTCTCCGTGCCGGGCGCGACCAAGGTCGTCGAGGTCCAGGTGCCGCAGATCGTGAACACCGAGAAGGTCGTCACGGTCAACGCCGCCGCTCTGTCGAAGCTCGCCTCCACCCGCCCGGTCATCAAGGGCAAGGCGAAGGCCGGCAAGACCCTCAAGGTCAAGAAGGGCGCGTGGACCGCTGGCGCCAAGCTGACGGTCAAGTGGTACGTGAACGGCAAGAAGGTCACCACCGCTTCGAAGTTCAAGGTCAAGCACGCCTACAAGGGCAAGAGGATTGTCGCGAAGGTCACGGGCAGCAAGTCCGGTTACAAGACCGTCACGCGGGCCTCGAAGACCGTGAAGATCAAGAAGTAGTAGCGGCCATCCGGTCCAAGTAACCCCTCACAACCAAAGCTCGGCCGGCGGCGACCCGCCGCCGCCGGCCGAGCGAGTTTTCCCACTACGGGAGACCGGGGCCCGCCGCGTCGAGTGCGGGATTGTCGCGGCGCGGCGGGCCCCCGGTCCCGGTGGCCGGCCTCGGCGGTCGGCCGGTCACCTGCCCCTCCCCGCCGCCGTGTCCCTATCCCACCCTGACTCATCAAACGCTAAGAAAGCTTGAGGTGCACCCCATGCGTGCATTGACTTCCTCGGGCCGCGTAGCCGTCGGCGCCCTCGCCGTGGCCGCGGCCGTCGGCCTGGCCGGGCTCCCGGCCGCGATGGCCGCTGACGCGGTCAACGTTGACCTGGCCAACGCCGCCAGCGCCGCGTCGGCCAACCCGAACCTCCTCACCTACGCTTCCGGTCTGCTGACCGTCACGGGCGGTCCCGTCACGCTGAAGGGCACGGCCCCGGCCGGCACGACCGTCGACATCGCGGCCAACGCTGAGGTCACGCTCGATGGCGCGACGATCGCCGCGACCGACACGGCCGCCGCGCTCAAGGTCGATACCGGCAAGTCCGCGACGATCATCGTGGCCGGCGCCTCGACCCTCACGGGCAGCGCCAAAGAGCCGGGCCTCGGCGTTCCGCAGGGCGCGACGGCGGCCCTCTCCGGCACCGCGCTGTTGACCGCGACGGCCAGCGGACAGGCCCCGGCCGTCGGCGGCGACGGGAACGCTGCCTCGATCGGCTCGGCCGACCCGACCGGCGTTGACAACGCCTCGTGCGGCACGCTCGACGTCCAGAAGGGCGCCCAGCTCGACGCGACCGCGACGGGCTATGGCGCGGCCATCGGCGGCGGCGCTTACGGCGCGGGCTGTACCGTTCAGATCGCCGCGAACGCCGTGGTGACGGCCACGGCCGCGTCGGGCGCCGGCATCGGCGGCGGCGCGGGCCTCGACGGTCTGATCACGGGTTACAACCAGTGGTCGCCCGGCGGCAACGGCGGCCAGGTGACGATCAACGGCGGCACCGTGACGGCCACGTCCTCGGAGTCCGCCGCGATCGGCGGCGGCCGCACCGGTGAGAACACGGGCGCCGGCGACGATCAGCGCAACACCCCGGGCGCGTCCGGCAGCCTCGCCATCAAGGGCGGCTCGGTCAAGCTCAAGGACGGCGACCCCTCCAGTGTCAAGGGGGCGCATGCCGGCAACGCCGCCACGCCCGATGGCGTGGTGGCCGTTCGGCCCATCGCGGCGCCCGGCGTCAAGTCCGTGACGGTCGACGGGGCCGATTGGGGCATCTCCGCCAATCACCCGAGCGACACGAGCCTTCACCTGTATGTCACGAACGCCAACCACACCGTGGTTGTCACGACTGCGGACGGCCCGGTGACGTACGACGTTCAGAGCAGCACGCGCCCGCCGCTGCCCGTGACCGCGGCCACGCCGTCGAGCAGCCCGTCGACCACGCCGGCGAGCCCGTCGGCGTCCCCGACCACGAAGCCGGCCACGCCGACCACGAAGCCCGCGACGCCGACCACGAAGCCGGCCACGCCGACGACCAAGCCGGCCACGCCGACCACGAAGCCCGCGACGCCGACGACCAAGCCGGCCACGCCCACGACCAAGCCGGCCACGCCGACCACGAAGCCGACCACGCCGACCACGAAGCCGACCACGCCGGCCTGCGGCCAGACGGTGACGGCCAACCCGACGGCCCTGCCACAGCCGGGCGCGACGATCACCGAGACGATCCCCGTGCCGCCGATGATCACGGTGACCGTGACCTCGGCGCCGAAGACCGTGCCGGTGTCGGTGAAGAAGCTCGCCTCGCACCGCCCGGCCATCAAGGGCACGGCCAAGGCCGGCCACACCGTCAAGGCCAAGACCTACCAGAGCAAGTGGACCCAGGGCTCCAAGCTGACGGTCAAGTGGTACGTCAAGGCCAAGAAGGTTTCCAGCGCGTCGAAGCTGAAGCTCAGGCGCGGCTACAAGGGCAAGCGCGTGATCGTGA
>JAISIU010000248.1 GCA_031261885.1 Bifidobacteriaceae bacterium | reverse complement strand
CTCAAGGCGGGTGGGGTCATAGCGGCACGTTCCCATGCTTCCGGGCCGAGCGCGGCGCCCGCTTGGTGCGCAGCGCCTGGAGGGCGGCCGCGACCCTGGTGCGGGTGTCGTGCGGGGCGATGACGGCATCGAGGTAGCCGCGTTCGGCGGCCACGTACGGGGTCAACAGCTGGTCGGCGTAGTCCTGGGCCAGCTCGGCGCGTTTTTGGGCGGCGGCCTCGGGCTCCAGGGCCTTGAGGTCGCGGCGGTGCAGGATGCCGACCGCGCCGTCCGCGCCCATGACCGCGATCTGGGCCGTGGGCCACGCCAGGTTGACGTCCGCGCCGAGCAGCTTGGAGCCCATGACGATGTAGGCCCCGCCGAACGCCTTGCGCGTGATGGTCGTGACCATCGGCACGGTCGCCTCGGCGTAGGCGTAGATCAGCTTGGCGCCGCGGCGGATGATGCCGCCCCACTCCTGGTCGGTGCCCGGCAGGAAACCCGGCACGTCGACGAACGTGAGGATCGGCACGCCGAAGGCGTCGCACGTGCGGACGAACCGGGCGGCCTTCTCGGCCGCGTTGATGTCGAGCGAGCCGGCCATTTGGAGCGGCTGGTTCGCGACGATCCCGACGCTCTGCCCGTCGACGCGCCCGAACCCGGTCAGCACGTTCGGCGCGAACAGCGCCTGGGTCTCTAGGAACTCGCCGTCGTCGAGCACGGTCTGGACCACCTGGGCCATGTCGTAGGGCCGGGTGTCGGAGTCGGGGACGATGGCGTCCAGCGCCAGGTCCTGGGCCGTGGGCTCCGGGCCGGCTGGTTCAAGCGGCGGGATCAGCGGCGGGTCCGTCAGGTTGTTGCTCGGCAAGTAGCTGAGCAGCGCCTTCACGTAGTCGATGGCGTCCTGCTCGTCCGTCGCCGCGTAGTGGCAGACGCCAGAGCGGCGCGAGTGGGCGTCCGCCCCGCCCAGTTCCTCCATGCCGACGTCCTCGCCGGTCACGGCTTTGATAACGTCCGGGCCCGTGATGAACATGTGCGAGGTGCCCTGGGCCATGACGATGAAGTCCGTGAGCGCGGGGGAGTAGACGGCCCCGCCGGCGGACGGCCCGAGGATCAGGCTGATCTGCGGCACGATCCCGGACGCGGCGACGTTGCGGCGGAAGATCTCCGCGAACTGGACCAGGCCGTCGACCCCCTCCTGGATGCGGGCGCCGCCGCCATCGGAGATGCCGATCACGGGCATGCCCGTGCGCTGCGCCAGGTCCTGGACCTTTGTGATCTTGCGGCCGTGGGCCTCGCCGAGCGAGCCGCCGAACACGGAGAAGTCCTGCGCCCACACCGCGACGTGGCGGCCGTCCACGGTGCCGAGGCCCGTCACGACGCCGTCGCCGGCCGGGTGCTTGGCGTCGATGCCGAAGCCCGTGGCGCGGTGGGTCACGAGGGCGTCGAGCTCCATGAAGCTGCCGGGGTCCAACAGGGCGTCGATGCGCTCGCGGGCCGTCAGCTTGCCCTTGGCGTGCTGCTTGGCCTGGGCCGTCTGCTCTGCCGTGGCGGTGGCCTGTTCCATGCGTTGGGCATGGTCGGAGATCGCGCGCGCGGTGCGGCCGGCAGAGGGATCGGCGGGTGCGCTCGGGGCTGTCGCGGTGTCGGTCACGGGTCTGTCTGGCTCATTTCTGGCGGCCGGGCCGACCGCCGCCGGTTTGGATAGGTTCCACAAGCTGGTGGGCGGTCAGGGATGGCGGAGCCTTCTCCTGACCGGACCTGTTTCAAGGTAAACCATCTGTTCTTGGGAGCGGAAGAGGTGAGCCGTCTCACACCAATAGTTGTGCGATCCGTACAAATGGCCGGGAGTGGGATTGTGAGCCTCGCCCCCTTGCCCCTGTGTAGTCTGAGGGCCCCGCGCTAGGGTCAGGGCTTGTGACGGAAAGTGGGCAGAACGGGCCGATGGCGGCCGGGCGGCGGCATCGCCGCGTGGTAGCGCCGCCGTCCACGATTGCCGGTCCCGGTCCCACCACGTGGGCGCGTCCCACGCTGGGCCGCGGCCCGCTCCGCCTGGGCGAACCGCTGGACGGTCATGCTGGTGGGACCGCGTCCGATGCCGGTCAGGCACCTGACGCTGTCATGCCGCCTGCCGCGAAACGCAAGCCGGTTAAGAGGAGCCACGTGTTGCCGGGAGGCGCAGACTTCGACAGCCCGGCCGCATGGGGCGACGGCGACGACTCCAACGACGCCCGCCTCCTCCGAGAAACCCCCCCGCACTGGTCCTGACCCTGCGGTCCGGGCGCTGACTCGTTCGTTGCGCGGAGCTGGTGCGCCGCTGACGCACGGAAGTTAGGCGGTGGGCGGCCAGGCCACGGCGAGGTTCTCCGCTTGGGCCTTGAGCCTTCGGTCGCGGGTCAGCAGCCGGCAGCCGGGGGTGATGAAGCTGGCCGCGAGCAGGTGGATGTCGACGTAAGAGAGGCCAATGCCATAGAGGTGCCGGTTGTCGATCATCTCGAGCACTTCGAGATGATCTGCGGTGCGCACCTGGGGGAGTTCTGCCATCTGGGTGAGGAACGCCTGCCGGTTCGTTAGATTGCCGGTGGCGAGTTCGCCGATGACCATCGGATGGGTTGCCACCTCTCCGGCCTCGATGAAGAGCTCGAGCTGCTGATCGTGGGCATGGAGATGGTCAACCCAGACAGAGGTGTCGACGAGAATCACGCGCTGGCCCCAGAGGTGGCGCTGGCCTTGCGGCGCGGCGCGACGGCCAGGTCCGGCATGGTGCCGCCCATGGCGATGAGGCGGCGGCCGGCCTCGACCCTCACGAGTTCGGTCAGGCCGCGTTTGAGCAGCTGGGAGGTTTCCTTGATCCCCGTGTACCGCTTGGCTTTCTCGACGAGGTCATCATCCAATGTCACAGTGGTGCGCATCACCCATCACATCCAAAATAAGTCGATTTGATGCAACTAGATGCATCATACTATGAGCGGGACGGTGCTAAGGCGCTGCCCTGCTCGCGTCCAACGGGCTCGAGCCGGCCCTTGCCGCCGGCACGCGTGTCGGGCCAGGGTTCGACGGGGCCACGTGCCGCCGGGCGCAGACTCCGGCAGTCTGGCCGCATGAGGTGACGGCGAGGACTCCAACGATGCCCGCCTCCTCCGAGAAATCCCCCCCACTGGTCCTGACCGCTTGTCAGCGGAGGAGGGTTACCGGGCGGGCCTGGGTGGTGAGGAGTCTCGCGGCTTTGCGGTCGAAGGTTGTGAAGGTTTCCGCGCCGTGAGCCCTCCCCGCGTACTCGATGGCCCCGTCCGCGAAGTCGCCCCCCGCTTCCCACAGGGCCAGGCCGGCGTCGACCGCCGGGCGGTCGACGACCACCGTGGCCGCGCCGGTCAGTTTGCGGATCGCGGTCGCGACCTCGGCTCGGCTCAGGTCATAACCGCGGTGCAACACCCACACCCGCTCGCATAACACCGGGATCGGTACCACCACGGCCTCGGCCTTCTTGAGCGCGGCGGCCGCGCGTTTGGCCTGGCGTGGGTCGTCGCCGACGGCGACGCGGACCAGCACGTTCGTGTCCGCCGTGATTTTCATCGGGCGGCCCACCCGTCGTGAGTCAGCTGGTCGATCTCCTCGATGCTGAGCTTCTTCGCCGTCTTCCCGGCCAGGCAGCCGACGAAGTCGTCGATCGAGCCCGTGCGCCGCTCCGCCGTGAGCCCGAGCTGCCCGCCCGGCAGCATCTCCACGTCGATGCGGTCTCCCGGCTGAACCCCCATGTGGTTCAGCAGCTCGCGCCTGAGCGTCACCTGGCCGCGGCTCGTCACCGTCAACACCGGCACATCGGCCACCTCCAGCTCTGCGCTTCGGAAGTAATGCATATCTACCTTACCTCAGTCTTGTGGCTCACTCGGGAGCGGCGACGATGACGGCCGTGACCACGGCCCAGGCCGCCGCGCCGCCCACGAGGGCCGCTTCTTGCTCGGTCAGCGCGAGGATCACGAGCCCGTCGCTCCCGCTCGAGCCGGTGTTGCCGCCCGTGCTGCCATTGCTTCTTGCACTGTTGTCCCCAGTGCCGCTACCGCTATTGCCTCTTGCGCTTTCGGGCGCGGGTGTGGTGGCGCGCGCCGGGACGTCGAGCACCTGGGCGGCGGCCGCGAGCCGGTGGGCCGGCGCGATCTCGCCGCTGCCCGTCTGGCCGGGGGAGGCCATGACGTCAATCCGGGTACCGGGCCGGAGCAGCGCGGCGACGGCCGGATCCGAGAGTCGGACCGGCACCGCGACGCGGCCCGGCGGCGCCGTGGCGACGGGGGCCTGGGCCGTCAGAAGCTCCGGCGTGAGCGCGGTCCCGGCCGGCAGGGCAGCGACGGCGCGGCCGCCGACGGCGGCCGCCGGGTCGGTCATGAGCCCGCGCGGCGCGACCCCACGCGCCACCTTGACGGCCTTGACGTCGGCCGGCGCCAGCACCTGGCCCGCCTGGACCGCGTGGGTCAGCGCGACCCCCGGGACCGTCGGCTGAAAGGCCCCGACCACGGCCGGCACCAGCAGCCTGAGCGCGACGAGGCCGGCCAGGCCGGCCGCGACGAACCGCAGCCGCCACGCCACGGCGCGGCCCCGGCGCACGAGGTCCTGGAGCCCGGGCGGGCCACCCGGGCCGGATGGGTCAGAAAGAGAGGTGAGCGAACGCATGCCGCAACGCTAAACGGCATCGGCTGCCGCGAAGGGCGCGCCTGTGGATCACACCCGTTCCCGACACACCCGGCCCCTGACCTGGTGCGACGTGAGGACAGGAGCCGATGAATCACGAGCGTGGAGGCTAATGGCAGATTCTGGCCTCGATAAGTGCCATAAGCCTCCACGCTCGGTCCTTGGTGTGAGTCGTGGGCACGTGGTTGCCCCGCCCCTCTTTCGGGCACCGATCCCGAGCGTCAAGACTTATGGCTCCTAAGAGGCCTCGTTACCAGCCAAAACTCATGACTCAGCGGGAGGGGCGCAGTTCCCCCGGCCCCGCCCGTCATTCCCGAGCGTGGAGGCTAATGGCAGATTTTGGCCTCGATAAGTGCCATTAGCCTCCACGCTCGGGTTGGAAGTGCCAAGAGTCTCCACGCCGCTGATCCGCCGGGGCAAACAAAACGACCGCGCGCGGGACTGGTGGTCCGGCGCGCGGCCGTGGAGGGTTCGGGGCGCTAGGCGGCGGCGCCCACGGGAGTCTTGTCCGAGGACTTGGTGCTCGAAGAGCTCGCAGTGCTCGCGGTGGTGCTGGCCTTGGCGGACTCGGACGCGGCGGAGGCGGGCTCGTTGGCAGAGGCTTCGGCGCGCTTCTCCATGGCCTCGGGGCTGGGGCCGAGCGAGGCGTGCGAGGAGGAACGGGAATCGTTGTGGTAGAAACCCGAGCCCTTGAAGATGATGCCGACGGAGTGGAACAGCTTGCGCAGCCGGCCCTGGCAGCGCGGACAGATGGTCAGCGAGTCCTCGGAGAAGGATTGCTGCTTGTCGAAGCGGTAACCGCAGTCCTTGCAAGCGTACGAGTACGTGGGCACGTGGCCGACCTTTCTTC
>JAISIU010000174.1 GCA_031261885.1 Bifidobacteriaceae bacterium | reverse complement strand
ATGAAGCTCGCGAAGGAGCGCACGCATTCCTCGATCCTCGTGAACCTGTCGGGGCGCGGGGACAAGGACATCGACTTCGTGTACGAGAACTACCCGCCGTCGCAGTGGGCCAAGTGACCGAATCGGTTCGCGTTTTCTCACGGTTCTAAAGACCGCACGTCAGAGGCGTGCGGTTGCCGCGGCCTGGGTAAACGGGCCACAATACGGGCAGAGCCTCCATGCCTCCCAGCCGCCCGCCCAGCGGTTCGGTCCCCCGGTCACCCCACTGATCGCTTGGGAATTCGTCATGCGCACTCATCGCGCGGCATGCCTCACCGCCATCGTTTCGCTCGCCGCGCTCGTGTGGTGCGGTGCGGGCGTGACGCGTGCCCACGCGGCGGGTGCGATCGGGTCGCCGGGAGCGGCCGCGTCCGATGCCGAGGGGCCGCGCCTCGTGCGTTCCGCCGGGCAGGCGGATGCCGGGCCGAGCGTTCCTTCCAAGGCCGTGGCGGCCGTGGCGGGCACGGCCGGGGTGATCGTGGACCGGTTGGTCGCGATCAAACGGCCAACCACGTCGAATGGGCAGGTGACCGCGCAGGTCAGTGCCGTTCCCGGCGCCCGTGTCGCGGCCTCGGGGGCGGACCTCTCGGGCCGTGTCGTGGCCGTGGAGGTGTCCAAGGGGGCCGCGGCCGCCACGCTGGCCGCCATGCGTGGTTCCGGCTTGTATCAAGCGGTCGACTACGACGTCGAGCGGCGCGCCTTTTACACGGCCTCGCCGAACGACCCGTACTTCCAGGCTCCGAATCTGGTCTGCTTCGATCCGGAGGCTCCGACGGTGACCGCTTGCCGCAACGGCTACCTGCGCACGGTCGATGGCGCGTGGGGGTTGAAGACCGTGCCCGGCGCGGGCTTCACCTCGGCGTGGGCGGCGCTCGACGCCTCGACGGCCGATGTCGCGCCCGTGGCCGTGATCGACACGGGGTTGCAGGACCATCCGGACCTGAAGGGCGACAATTTCGTGGTCGGGCGCGACTTCGTCGACGGCGACTCGAACGTGGACCCGGGCAGCAGCGGGTCGGCGGCCTATCACGGCACGGCCGTGGCGGGCTTGATCGCGGCCTCGACGAACAATTCCGTGGGCATCGCGGGCGCGGCTCCCGACAACAAGGTGGTCGTCTATCGGGCCGGCAATCCGTCCGGTAGTTTCTCCGACGCGGCGATCGTCGATTCGGTGCTGGCCGCGGTCAAGGCGGGCGTCCGCGTGATCAATTGCTCGTTCGGGGGACCGTCGCCCTCCGCGACCGACCAGGCGGCCTTCCAGGAGGCGGCCGATGCCGGCATCCTCGTGGTGGCGGCCGCCGGCAACAACGGCCAGGGCGGCGACGGGTCGGGGGCGCCGGCCAACACGCCGGAGTATCCGGCCAATTACCCATCGGTGATGTCGGTCGCGGCGCTCGAATCGAACGGGGCGCCGGCGGCCTTCGGCAACTATGACTCGGCCGTCGCGATCGCGGCCGCGGGTGACGATTTGGCGGTGCCCGCGGCCCGCACCAGCGCCGGGAAGACGACGTACTACAGCCCGTTGGCGGCCGGCACGTCGTTCGCGGCGCCGCTCGTGGCCGCGGCCGCCGCCGACCTGTGGCGGGTCAACCCCGGGCTCTCGGCCGCGCAGGTGCGGCAGATCCTGGAGGACACGGCCGTGGACGTGGATCAGGACGCCTCCGAGATCGACTCCCATGGCCAGGACCAGACCGTGGCGCGTGCGGCTTGCCGCAGGGTCGGCCGCGACGATTGCACGGGCGCGGGCCGCCTCAACGTGGCCGCGGCCGTGGCGGCCGCGGGCGCCAGCTCCGTCATTGATGTGGCCCGCGACCGGTGGACTGTGGGCGTGACGCAGTCGGTGTCGATTCCGATTCAGGTCGTGGGCGGGGCCGGCCTCCGTCTCGACGCGACGTTGCCGGCCGGGATGGAGTTCGAGGCGGCGGCCGGCGGCGGCTACGAGATCGCGGGTTCCACGACGGTGGCCGGAACGTACCGCTTGCCGTTGACGCTCGTCAACGCGGCCGGCACGGCGGTGTTGACGCGCACGGTGACGTTGGTGGTCACCCCGGGTCCCCTCGTCGCTTACTCGTTGGTCACGGACCACGCCGCCTATGAACTCGACGCGTCGATGATCTATGCGAACGCCACGGGCCGCGACCGGTACGGCAACGACATCCCGAACGTCGCGGCGGACACGATGCTCAGGGTGGTGGACGCGAGCCAATGCGGCTGGCCCGCCGGTCAGGCGCCGTCGCACCGCGTTTGCACCGTGCTCGGCGTCTACTCCGGGCAGTACGGGGAGGCGACCGCCCAGACCACGGTCGATGTCTTCGACACCTCGACCACGGCGTTCGCGCCCGCGATGGCCGGCACCGCGCGTGTGGGTCAGACTCTCACCGCCCAGGGCCCGGACTGGCCCGGCCTCGGCTTCACATGGCTGGCCGGCGCCGGCGCCGGGACCGTGGTCGGTACGGGCGCGAGCTGGGTCGTGTCCCCGGCCGCGGTCGGCCAACCCGTGCGCCTGAGGGCGACGTTGGCCTATAAGGACCTGACCGTGAGCCGCACTTCGGTGGCGGCCGGGCCGGTCGCGCCGGGGCCGGCCACGGCCGGCTTGGCCTCGCAGATCCGGGTGGCCACGGTCCGCGCGACCGGCCGCCTCAGGGTCACGGTGGTGCCGGCGGTGGGGACGCTGTTCGCGGGCGGCAGCCTGCGGGTCAGCTGGGGTTCGGGCAGCAAGCGGTCGCTGGCCCGGACCGCTATCGGCCCATCCTGTGAGGTGCTCCTGCCCTATGTGAAGCCGGGGCGGTACCGCGTGCGCGTGACGTATGCCGAGGGTGGCCGGAGCGCGATGCTCGGGGAGGCCGGGGCGGCGGTCGCCAAGTATCGGCCCTCCATCAAGGTGAGGGTTACGGGCCGACAGGTGACCGTGACCGTGAAGCGCGGTTCGCTCAAGGCGACCGGACGAGTGGTGCTGCGGTTGGGCGGTCTCACGGTTCGGGTGCGGTTGACGGCCGCGGCCAAGGGACGGGCCGTGGTGCCCCGGCGGCGGTTCGGGAAGAGCACGGGGTCGCTGCGAGCGGCCTATCGCGGGTCGGCCTGGTTCAGGCCGGCCACGGGCAAAGTTCGGGTCCGGGGTGTGTGATGTTTGCCGGTAGTTTTGCTCGCATCCGCTGCGCCGACGGAGAAATATCGAGTGATTTTCGACCTTTGGAAATACTCTGGAACAAGTCTTGTAGGCACAGACCGCCAGCACCCCATGTTGGGAGTACGAATCGCATGTCCGGTCTCGCATGGTCGCGCTTCGCCGCGGCGCTACCCATCGTCGCGCTTGCCGTGGGCGGATTGACCGCGCCCGCCCTCGCCGGCCCCACGGGCGCCGCCACACCGGCCTCGGACATCGCGGCCGGGCCGTTGGCGAACCCGGCGGCCCCGGACGTCGACCCCACCAAGCTCGTGGCGCTGACCCGGCCCGGCGTCTCGGACCGCCAGGTCCAATCGCAGCTCAAAGAGGGTTCCGGCTCGCTCGCCGCGAGCGTCGCCCCAAGCGCGGCGGCCGCGAGCGAGGGCGCGGGCAGCGTCGTCACCGTCAGCACCACCGCGGCCGGCGCCGCCTCGACCATTCAGGCCATGCGCGCCTCAGGCCTTTACCAGAGCGTCGATTACGACGTGAGCCGCACTGTCCTCGGCTACACCTCGGACCCGAACGACCCATACTTCCAGGACCCGTATCAGACGACCCAAGGAGCCTGGGGACTCAAGGCCTACCCGGGCGCGAACTTCCAGAGCGTGTGGCCCCAGCTGGCCACCGTCACGGACGGTCCGGACGCGGCCACGGTCGCCGTCATCGACTCCGGGCTACAGGAGAACCCGGATCTGGTCGGATCCAACGTGAACGGCGCGTTCAACTACCTGAACGGCACCACCGACGTCATGGTCCCCGACTGCGTCGCATCGCCCTATGACTCGTCCAAGTGCCAGGACCCGGCCGCCGGCCCCGAGGGGTTCCATGGCACGGCCGTGGCCGGGGTGATCGGCGCCGCCACGAACAACGGGGTCGGGGTGGCGGGCGCGGCCTGGGACAACCACGTCATCGTTTACCGCGTCGGCAGAGCCGACGGCAAGCTCGACGGTGCGGCGATCAACGCGGCGCTCCAGGACGCGATCACGCGCGGCGTGCGCGTCATCAACTGCTCCTACGGCGGACTGTCGCAAGACCAAAACGAGGCGAGCCTGCTGCAGGAGGCCCGGCAGCGCGGCATCCTCGTGGTCGCCGCGGCCGGCAACGAGGCGCAAAAGGGCAACCCCATCGAATACCCGGCCGGCTACCCGACCGTCATGGGGGTCGGCGCCACCCAAGCGGTGGGTGGCCAGGCCGTACGCGCCGATTTCTCGAATTACGGCGCGGATGTCGCGATCTCCGCTCCGGGCAACCAGATCACGGTGCTGGCGGACGGCGGCTACGCCATCGCCGGCGGCACGTCGTTCGCCGCGCCCATGGTGGCCGCCGCCGCTGCGCTAATCTGGCGGTCATACCCGGCGTTGACCGTCGACCAAGTCCAGTCCGTGCTCCAGTCCGGTGCGCACGACCTCACAGCGTTGCCGGCCACCGTCGGCTGGGACCAGTACACGGGCTGGGGTCAGCTCGACGTGCCCGCCTCGCTCGCGCTCGCCGCCCAAGAGATCCCGCCGTCGGACCCGTCGTCGCCGGTCGCCGAGACGCCCGGCTCGACCTCGCCGCCCCCCGCGGCCACGCCCCCGGCCACCGGTGGCGCCACCACGTCACCGGACCCAGGTGAAGGCGTCACACTCGGCACGGGCAAGAGCGGCGCCGGACGGCCCTATGTGACCGTCACGCCACCACCTGGCACGCTCTTCAACGGTGTGCTGACCGTGGCCTGGGGCACGGGTGCGGCGGCGAGCCGATCCGTGCCGGTGGCCGGCGGCGGCGCCACGGTGGCGCTGCCCTACCTGAAACCTGGCTCGTACCAGGCCTGGGTCTCTTACACGGACGCGGCCAGTGGCCGGGTCACGGCGCTCGGTGCCAAGGCCGTCACCGTCGGCAAGTACAAGCCCGTCGTCAAAGTCAAAGCCACGCGTTCCAAAGTGACCGTCACCGTCAGGGCCGCCGGTCTCGCGGCCGGGCGAGCCACGGGCCGAGTGGTCGTGAAGCTGGGCGGGCATAAGAAGACAATCCGGCTCGTGGCCAGGGACAGAGGCAAAACGACGGTGGCGCGGACCGAACTCAGTGTCAAGGCCGGCACCGTCAAGGCGACCTACAAAGGTTCGGCCTGGTTCCGATCCGCCACCGGCACGGTGAACGCCAAGAGGACTTGAGCGCCTCAGAGCCTCGGGTATTGGGCCCGTCCGCTGCCCGATCGCACCGGCGACACGGTCACCACCGGTCCGGGCGCCGGTTCCGCCATGGAGCCATGTCCGGGCGCGGCCCGGGCGGGGCGGAATGACATCTCGGCCGTGATTTCACCGCTCATGGGTATCTTCACAGCCAATTGCCAGCCAACTGTTCGGCTCTCAGCAATAACCTAGGCATTAGCCCCCTCACCCGATCTAGCTAATGTCCCATGTTGGGAGCAATGAATCACATGTCCGGTCTCGCATGGACGCGCCTCGCCGCGTCCCTGCCACTCGTGGCCCTCGCCGTGGGCGGGCTGACCGCGCCCGCCCTCGCCGGCCCCACGAGCGCCGCCACCCCCTCCGCGACCGCCACCGCCGGCCCGCTCGCGAACCCCTCCTCACCCGATGTCGACCCGACCACGCTCGTGGCCCTGACCCGGCCCGGCGTCTCGGATCGCCAGGTCAAATCGCAGCTTAAGGGCGGCGCCGGCCGCCTCTCCGCGAGCGCCGCGCCCAGCACGGCGGCCGCCCGCCAATCGGCCGGCAGCGTCATCACGGTCTCGACCACGGCGGCCGGGGCCGCCGCCACCATCCGGGAGATGGAGGGCTCCGGCCTCTACCAGGCCGTCGACTATCAGGTGAAACGTACCTCCCTCGGCTACACCTCCAACCCGGACGACCCGTACTTCCAGGGCCCATACGGGTCGAAGGACGGCGCTTGGGGGCTCAAGGCCTACCCGGGCGCGGGCTTCCAGCAGGCCTGGCCCGGGCTGGCGACCGCCGAAGGCGGATCGGCCACGGCCACGGTGGCCGTCATCGACTCTGGGCTTCAGTCCAACCCGGATCTGGTCGGCTCGAACGTCACAAGCGCGTACGACTA
Source organism: Bifidobacteriaceae bacterium (assembly GCA_031261885.1). Lineage (GTDB taxonomy): Bacteria > Actinomycetota > Actinomycetes > Actinomycetales > WQXJ01 > JAISIU01. The sequence continues at coordinate 673 of JAISIU010000174.1, read as the reverse complement.
CGTGGACGACGACACGGACGCCACGGTTCCGAACTGCGCCCGCAGCACCTACCAGAACCCGTGCGACGAGGATGCCTTCCACGGCACGGCCGTGGCCGGGCTGATCGGCGCGGCCACGAACAACGGGCTCGGGGTGGCGGGCGCGGCCTGGGACAACGACGTCATCGTCTACCGGGTCGGCGAGGACGGCAACTTGTACGGCGCGGCGATCGACGCGGCGTTCCAGGACGCGATCACGCGCGGCGTGCGCGTCATCAATTGTTCCTATGGCGGCACGTCACAGGACCAAGTGGAACGGATACTGGCGGAGCAGGCCGCCCAGCGCGGCATCCTCGTCGTGGCCGCCGCCGGCAACGAGGCGGAGAGCGGCAACCCCATCGAATATCCGGCCGGCTATGACACCGTCATGGGGATCGCGGCCACCGCGGCCGACGGCTCTCAGGCGGTCCGCTCCGATTTCTCGAACTACGGTTCGGACGTGGCGATAGCCGCGCCGGGCGAGAACATCACGCTGCTCGGGAACGGCGGCTACCTCGTGGCGGACGGCACGTCGTTCGCCACGCCCATGGTGGCGGCCGCGGCCGCGCTGATCTGGCGCATGTATCCCACGCTGACGTTGGACCAGGTCGAATCCGCGCTCACGGGAGGGGCCCACGACTTGACGTCGGCCCCG
>JAISIU010000057.1 GCA_031261885.1 Bifidobacteriaceae bacterium | reverse complement strand
ATAGTACGGCCGCCCACTGCGGGTTCTTCGGGCCGCCAAGCCCAGATCAGGACGAGACGTTTTCTATTGAATCCGCAGGGGCGGCCGAACACCCGTGAAGACCTCGCCCCTTGATCGCTCCAGGGCGGTCTCCGGAGCACTCCCCAAGCTACTCCCGTCCGTCCCCAACCTTCAAGCCGGAGCCGTGCAGTGCGCCCTACCCTGGGAGACTCCGCGCTGCGCCGTCACGGCGCCATCAAGCCGCAGCCACCACGCCGCGGCGCACCGCCTTCTGGGCGGCCGAGGCCGCGGCCATCAGCTCGGGGCTCGGCGCGACGGCCGCCACCTGGCCGAGCACGTCCACGACCTGCCCCGCGAGCCGCACGAAATCGCCCGGTGAGAGCACCTCGTCGGCGAGGACCACCCCGAGCCCGGCCCCCGACGCCCAGGCCGTCAGCGCCCCACTGGCGGCCGCTTCGGGCGACGGCGTGGCCGGCAGCCCGACCTCATGCTCGAGGTCCTCGATGCGGCCGGCCGCCCGCACGGTCGCGTCGATCGCGGCCGCCAAGCGCCTGGGCGGCCGGGGCGCCGCCTGGCCCTCGTCCGTGCGCGAGGCGTAGATCGTCGAGGCGACGACGCCCGCGAGCTCGGCCGGGCCCAGCCCGTTCCACGCCCCAGTGCGCAGCGCCTCCGCGATCACGATGTCGCGCTCCGCGTAGACGCGGGCCAGCAGCCGCCCCGCGGGCGTGGGCACCCACCCGCCATCGACCTCTTCATCCCGCTCGATGTACCCGAGCCGGTCGAGCACGTCGCACACCTTGTCGAAGTCGCGGGCGATCGACCGCGTGCGCTGCTCGATGCGCCCGGCCAGCACCGACTGGTCGTGCAGCGCGCGGTGCAGCCGCGCCGCCCACCGCGCGTGCGTCTCGCGGTCCGGGCACGTGTGGCACGGGTGGGCCTTCAACCGCGTCCGCGCCTCCTCGAGCTCGGCCGCCACTCCCCCGCCGGCGGCACCGCCGGGCCGACCCGGCCGGCCGGCATCGGACTCCTTCCGGTCCACGAAATGCGGTTCCGGACCGCCCGGCGTCGGACCGCGACGACCCGCGCCGCGGCCCACGGCTGCCCGCATGCGCGCCACCGTGTCGCGCTTCGTCTTGACATCCCTCGGGTTGAAACGCTTGGGCAGCCCGATCCGGCCGAGCACCACGAGACCCTGCAGCAGGTCCGCCGCCGGCACGCGCCTGACCTGGCCGCGCGGCGCGATCAGGCACAGCGGACTCGCGTCCGCCTCGAGCACGAGCGCCTCGCCGCGGTACCGTCCGTGCCGGAGCCGCACGATGTCGCCGCGCCTCAGTCCCGCCGCGAGGCGCGCCGCGGCCTCGGTCCGGGCCGCCGCCTTCTCGCGCGAGGCGGCCTTCTCCAGCCCGGAGACACGCCGCCTCAGCGCGTCGTACTCGCCGTAGTCCCCGCGCGAGCACGCCATCGCCTTCGTATACCCCGCGATCGCCGCGTCGTAGCCGTGCAGGTCCTTCGCGAGGCCGACCACCGCCCGGTCGGCTTGGAACTGCGCGAAGCTCAGCTCCAGCACGCTGCGGGCCCGCTCCCGGCCGACACGCCCGATCAAGTTCATCGCCATGTTGTACGTCGGGTGGAACGCGCTCCGCAGCGGGTAGGTGCGCTTCGAGGCCAGCGAGGCCAGCACCTCCGGGTCGAAGCCGCGGTGCGCGGCGACGACCGCGTGCCCCTCGACGTCGATGCCGCGGCGCCCGGCCCGGCCCGTCAGTTGCGTGTATTCCCCGGCCGTCAGCGGCGCGTGCTCCGACCCGTTCCACTTGTCGAGACGGTCCAACACCACGGTGCGGGCCGGCATGTTGATGCCGAGCGCCAACGTCTCCGTCGCGAACACGGCCTTGATGAGGCCGGCCTGGAACGCCACCTCGACGATCTGCTTGAACACGGGCAGCAGCCCCGCGTGGTGGGCGGCGTAGCCGTTCTCCGCCGCGTCGAGGAACGCGCCGTAGCCCAACACGTCGAGGTCCGCCGCCGGGACGCCCGCGACCCCGGCCTCGACGATGTCGCGGATCCGGCCGCGCTCCTCGGCCGTGGTCAGCCTGAGCCCCACGTTGCGGCACTGTTCGACGGCCGCCTCGCAGCCGGCCCGGGAGAACACGAAGAAGATCGCCGGCAGCAGGCCCTCGCGGTCCAGCGCGTCGATCACCGCGAACCGCGGCGGTGGCCTCAGCGGGCCCGATCCCCGGCCGCCGGAGCGGCGGCGGTGGTAGCCGCCCGGGCGGCGCGCGGCCGCCCGGAGCGAGGCCAGCTCCGGGTTCAGTTTCGGCGTGGCCGGTTCCGCGTCCGATGCCGTTCGGTCGCCATCGCCCCGCGCGGCGCCATCGTGCGTGATTCCGGGCGCCGTCTCCTGGGTGGCGACGTACAGGTCCAACAGTCCCTTGTTCGTGAGGACGTGTTGCCACAGCGGGACGGGCCGGTGCTCGGAGACCACGACCGAGACCTCGCCGCGCACGGCCCTGAGCCACTCGCCGAACTCCTCCGCGTTCGACACCGTCGCCGACAGCGAGACGACCTGGACCGACTCGGGCAG
>JAISIU010000235.1 GCA_031261885.1 Bifidobacteriaceae bacterium | reverse complement strand
CGCCGAGCGCCACCTCCACGTCGAAGCTCATGACGTCGCCCACCTGGACCACCTCGCCGACCCCGGCCGTGGCGACGGACTCGACGCGGACCTCCGGCCAGGCGGCGCGCACGCGCGCCTTCCACCCGGCCAGATCCTTGGCCCCGGCGCAGCCCTGGGCCTGAAGCCGCCGGCCCATCCGGGCGGCCGGCGTGTACAACTGCGTGACGTAATCCGTCACCATGCGCGTGGCCTGGACCTTCGGGACGAGCGTGGCGAGCGTGTGCCGCACCATCTCGAGCCAGGCCACGGGGATGCCGCGGTCGTCCCGCGTGTAGAAATGCGGCGCGATCTGGCCCTCGATCAGGTCGTAGAGCGCGGCCGCCTCGAGGTCGTCGCGGCGGTCCGGGTCCTGGACGCCGTCGGCCGTCGGGATCGCCCAACCGTTCGCGCCGTCATACCACTCGTCCCACCAGCCGTCGAGGATCGAACAGTTCAACCCGCCGTTGACGGCCGCCTTCATGCCGGACGTGCCGCAGGCCTCCAGCGGCCGCAACGGGTTGTTCAGCCACACATCGCAGCCCGGGAACAGGTACTGGGCCATCGCGATGTCGTAGTTCGGGAGGAACACGATCCGGTTCCGCACCTCGGGGGCGTCGGCGAACCGGACCAGCTCCTGGATCAGCAGCTTGCCCTGCTCGTCGTTCGGGTGGCTCTTGCCGGCGATCAGGATCTGGATCGGATGGTCCGGGTCGGTGAGCAGCTTGGTGAGCCGCTCCGGGTCGCGCAGCATGAGCGTGAGCCGCTTGTACGTGGGCACGCGGCGCGCGAAACCGATGGTCAGCACGTCCGGGGACAGCGCCTCGTCGATCCAGCCGAGCTCGGCCGGGCTCGCGCCGCGCCGGAGCCACGAGCTGCGGACCTTGCCGCGCGCGTACTCGACGAGCCGGGCGCGGGCCGCCCGCTTCCAGCTCCACAGCTCCTGGTCGGAGACGACGAGCGGGTCGAGCCAGCGGCTGGAGTCCATCGGCACGCCGAGGTGCTCGGCCTCGATCTGGGCCAGCTCGTCGTCGATCCATGTCGGCACGTGGACGCCGTTCGTCACGGAGCTGATCGGCACCTCGCGGAGGTCGAACCCGCTCCACAGGCCCTTGAACATGGCGCGCGACACCTTGCCGTGCAGCTGGGAGACGCCGTTGCAGCGCCCGCCCACCCTGAGGCCCATGACGGCCATGTTGAAGACGCCGGGCGTCCCGCCCTGGTAGTCCTCCGCGCCGAGCTGGAGAATGCGCTCGACGTCCACGCCCGGGATCTGGAGGTCGCCGGAGAACTGCCGCCGGATCTGCTCGGCCTTGAACCGGTCGATGCCGGCCGGCACCGGCGTGTGGGTAGTGAACACCGTGGAGCCGCGCACGGCCTCCAGCGCCTCGTCGAAGCTCAGGCCCTGGGCCGTCAGCTCGCTGATCCGCTCCACCGCGAGGAAACCGGCGTGGCCCTCGTTCATGTGGAACACCTCGGGCGCCTCGCCGCCGTCGATCCTCTGCCACAGCCGCAGCGCACGCACACCGCCGATGCCGAGCAGCAGCTCCTGCAGCAGGCGGTGGTCCTCGCCGCCGCCGTAGAGCCGGTCCGTCACCGTGCGCTCGGGGATGTCGTTCTCGGGGACGTTCGAGTCGAGCAGCAGCAGCGGGACGCGGCCGACGTCGGCGCGCCACACGCGGGCGGCCAGCGTGCGGTTCTCCGGCAGCTTCAGACGCACGATGGCGGGCGTCCCGTCGGTCTCGCGCAGCAGCGTCAGCGGGAGGTCGTCCGGGTCCATGACCGGGTACGTCTCCGACTGCCAGCCCTCACGCGTCAGGGCCTGCTTGAAATAGCCGGAGCGGTACAGGAGGCCGACGCCGACGATCGGCACCCCGAGGTCCGAGGCGCTCTTCAGGTGGTCGCCGGCCAGGATGCCGAGGCCGCCCGAGTACTGCGGCAGCGCGGCCGTGATGCCGAACTCCGGCGAGAAGTAGGCGATCCTCGTGGGCAGCTCCTGGGCGTCCGCGCCGGGCGCGGGCGTCTGGGCCGTGGCCCCCTGCATGGCCTGGGCGGCCTGGAGCGCCGGGGCCGCCGCGGCGGCCGGGGCCCGGCCCGCCGTCTGGTACCAGCGCGGCTCCGTCAGGTAGCGGTCCAGCGCGTCCGCCTCGACGCGCACGCGGTCGCAGAAGGCCGTGTCACGGGACAGCTCCTCGAGACGTTCCGGCGTGAGCGCGCCGAGCAGCGCCACCGGGTCGCCGTGGACCTTGGCCCACAGGTCCGGGTCCATCTCCTCGAAGAGGGCCTGCGTGGACGGGGTCCAGCTCCACCGGAGGTTCGTGGCGAGGCGGTTGAGAGGGGCAAGGGCGGCAGGAAGGACGGTGCGAACCGTAAAACGACCGATCAGTTTCACGTCGCACCAGCCTACCGAACCATTCGGGCGCGGGCCCGGGCCCAAGGCCGTGACCCGCGCGACATCTGCGCGGTCGGTAGGCTCGGGGGCGTGAGCAACGTCAACGCGGCCAAGCCCGCCCGCGGCCGGGGGGCCGTCCCCCCCAGCACCATCCAGGCGCCGGCCCCGGCCGGCGGCGCCCCCAAACCACCGACCGGCCGCGCCCCGACCACACCGGCCGGCAACGCCCTGGTGGGACGCATCGTCGTCGCGGGCGTCGGCCCGTCGCGCGCGGGCTTCCCCGCTAAGGCCGTGACCGGCGAATCCGTGCCCGTGACGGCCACGGTCTTCCGCGAGGGCCACGGCCTGGTCGGCGCCGACATCGTCCTCACGGACCCGGCCGGCCGCGTCCACCAGACCGCCCTCATGCACGAGGTCGGCATGGGCCTCGACCAGTGGGGCGGCCGCGTCATGCCGAACGCCCCGGGCGACTGGACGTTCCGGGTCGAAGGCTGGGCCGACCCCTACGCCACGTGGCGGCACGACGCCGAGATCAAGGTCCCGGCCGACATCGACACCGAGCTCATGCTCGCCGAGGGCGCCGACCTGCTCGAACGGGCCGCGGCCCGGGCCGGCGCCAAACCGAGCTCCCACCCGGCCGCCAAACCGGCCACCGCCCGCGGCGTCGCGGCCGCCGCCAAGCGCGCCCTGGCGAAACTCCAGAAAGCCGCCCCGTTCGACCCCACGGTCCCCCAAAACGGCACCCCGGCCACGACGGTCCAGGAAGCCGCCACGCTGCTGGCCGCGGCCGCCATCGTGCGTGAGACGTCGCTGAAGGCGACCGACCGCCTGGCCGCCGCCACCTCCCCCGCCGTGCTGGCCGCCATCGGGCGCGTCCCGCTGCGCGACCTCCTCACCGCCTCCCCCGAACACCGGCTGCGCGTCTCCCGGCCGCGCGCCCTCGAAGGCGCCTGGTACGAGATCTTCCCGCGCTCGCTCGGCTGCCACTTCTCGACCGACATCGGCTGGGTCTCCGGGACGCTGCGCACGGCCACCGACCGGCTCGACCGAATCGCCGGCATGGGGTTCGACGTGCTCTACCTGACACCGATCCACCCGATCGGCGAGACGTTCCGCAAGGGCCGCAACAACGCGCTCCACGCGCTGCCCGGCGAGCCCGGATCGCCATGGGCCATCGGCTCGAAGGACGGCGGACACGACCAGATCAACCCCGAACTCGGCACGTTCGGCGACTTCGACCGGCTCGTTGCCCGCGCCCACTCGCTCGGCATGGAGGTCGCGATGGACCTCGCGCTCCAATGCTCCCCCGACCACCCGTGGGTGAAACAGCACCCGGAGTGGTTCACCCACCGGCCCGACGGGTCGATCGCCTACGCGGAGAACCCGCCGAAGAAATACCAGGACATCTACCCGCTGAACTTCGACCAGGACCCCGACGGCCTCTTCGAGGAGGTCTGCCGGCTGATCCGCCTGTGGGCCTCCCACGGCGTCACGATCCTCCGCGTCGACAACCCGCACACCAAACCCGTCGCCTTCTGGCAACGGCTCATGGAGCACTGGGCCCACGAGAACCCCGACCTCGTGTTCCTGGCCGAAGCCTTCACCAGGCCGCCCATGATGCAGACGCTCGCCACCGTCGGCTTCCAGCTGTCCTACTCCTACTTCGCGTGGCGCAACACGAAGGACGAGGTGGCCGACTACCTCCAGGAGCTGGCCTCGGAACAGGGCTCGTTCATGCGGCCCGCCCTGTTCCCGATCACACCCGACATCCTCACCGACTACCTCGTCGACGGCGGCGCCCCCGCCTACAAGGCCCGCGCCGTCCTCGCCGCCACCGGCGCCCCCACCTGGGGCATCTACTCGGGGTTCGAATGCGTCGAGAACGTGCAACGGCCCGGCTCCGAGGAAGCCATCGACAACGAGAAGTACGAATACAAGGACCGCGACTTCGAGGCCCCGGTGGCGCGCGACATCGCGCACCTCCTGACCCAGCTCAACCAGGCCCGCCGCGACCACCCGGCGCTGCGCCGGCTGCGCAACATCCACGTCCACCCCACGACGGACGGCGCGACCGTCTGCTACTCGCGGCGCGTGGCCGCCTGGGAATCGCCGACGGGCGAGGCGGACTGCGTCATCGTCGTCGTCAACCTCGACCCGCACGGCCCGCGCGACGGCCAGATCCACCTGGACCTCGGCGCGCTCGGCGTCACCCCGGCCGAGGACTGGCGCGCGCCCGCCTTCCGCGCCGAGGAACTCCTGACCGGCCAAACCTTCCTGTGGAACGCCGAACCGTACGTCCGGCTCGACCCCGCGCTGCCGGCCCACGTCATCGCCGTCCGGCCGCTGTGAGAGCGGGGACTTTGGCGCACGGGACCGGCCCGCGCCGCGTGCTAGCGTTCAGGAGTGGGACTAACCGGCCCGAGCCCGCTGGTCACAGCGATATTGACTGCATCTTCCCTGGGGGGCGACATAGATGAGTGCCAACAAGCCCGGCCAACCGGCCGCCCCGCCCGCTGAGGCGCCCAAACCCAGGCGGGCCACGCCATCGACCCCGGGCCCGGCCGCCCGCGCGGCCGGCAACACCCCGCCCCCCATCGCCGTGAACTCCGCCACGCTGGCCGCCGTCGGCCACGGCACCTACTACGACCCCCACTCCGTGCTCGGCCCGCACCTCCAGGACGGCATCGTCACGTTCCGCACCCGCCGCCCGCTGGCCGACCGGGTCACGATCGTCACCCAGGACGGCGACCGCCTGCCCGCCGTCCACGAACAGGACGGCATCTGGGTCGCCGCGCTGCGCCGCGCCGAGGTGCCCGACTACCGCGTCGAAATCACGTACGGCGAGACCACGACCACCGAAGACGACCCCTACCGCTTTTGGCCCACGCTCGGAGAACTCGACCTCCACCTGATCGCGACGGGCCGCCACGAAGAGCTGTGGAACGCGCTCGGCGCCCGCTGCCTCACGTTCCCCTCCGTCATGGGCGAGGTCCACGGCACGGCCTTCGCCGTGTGGGCCCCGAACGCCCAGGCCGTGCGCGTCATCGGCGACTTCAACGACTGGACCTCGGGCGCCACGGCCATGCGGTCGCTCGGCGCCTCCGGCGTGTGGGAGGTGTTCGTGCCGGGCGTCGGCCCGGGCGCCCTGTACAAGTACGAGCTCCAAACCCGCGACGGCACGTGGCGGCAGAAGGCCGACCCGATGGCCCGCCGCACCGAGGCGCCGCCGTCCACGGCCTCGATCGTCGAGGACTCGCACTACGAATGGGGCGACTCCGACTGGATGGCGCGCCGCCGCCAGACCAACCCGCACAACGGCCCCATGAGCGTCTACGAGGTCCACATCGGCTCGTGGCGCGAGGGCTACGGCTACCGCGAACTGGCCGAACACCTCGTCGCCCACGTGGAGGACCTGGGCTTCACGCACGTCGAGTTCCTGCCCGTCGCCGAGCACCCCTACGGCCCGTCCTGGGGCTACCAGGTGACCGGCTACTACGCGCCGTCCGCCCGCTGGGGCCAGCCCGACGACTTCCGCTACCTCGTCGACCAGCTGCACCAGGCCGGCATCGGCGTCATCCTCGACTGGGTGCCGGCCCACTTCCCGAAGGACGACTTCGCGCTCGCCCAGTTCGACGGCACCTGCCTGTACGAATACCCCGACCCCAAACGCGGCGAACACCCCGACTGGGGCACGCTCGTGTTCAACTACGGCCGCACCGAGGTGCGCAACTTCCTCGTCGCGAACGCCTGCTACTGGCTCGAGGAGTTCCACGCCGACGGCCTGCGCGTCGACGCGGTCGCCTCGATGCTCTACCTCGACTACTCGCGCGGCCCCGGCCAGTGGACGCCCAACCAGTACGGCGGCCGCGAGAACCTCGAGGCAATCTCCCTGCTCCAAGAGGCCAACGCGACGGCCTACAAGCGCAACCCCGGCATCGTCATGGTGGCCGAGGAGTCCACGGCTTTCCCCGGCGTCACGGCCCCGACCTCCGTGGGCGGGCTCGGCTTCGGCTTCAAGTGGAACATGGGCTGGATGAACGACACGCTCCGCTACCTGGCGGACGACCCGATCTACCGCCGCTACCACCACAACGAGATCACGTTCTCGATGGTCTACGCGTTCTCCGAACAGTACGTGCTGCCGCTGTCCCACGACGAGGTGGTCCACGGCAAGGGCTCGCTGTTCGACAAGATGCCGGGCGACACGTGGCAGAAGCTCGCCCAGGTCCGCACGCTACTGGCCTACCAGTGGTCCCACCCGGGCAAACAGCTGCTGTTCATGGGCCAGGAGTTCGCGCAGGAGCAGGAATGGAGCTCCGAGGGCTCGCTCGACTGGTGGCTGCTCGACCGCCCCGACCACGCCGGCGTCATGGCGCTGGTCAGGGACCTGAACCGGGCCTACCTGGACCATCCGGCGCTGTGGACCGAGGACTTCGACTCGACGGGCTTCCAGTGGATCGAGGGCGGCGACGCGAACCGCAACGTGCTCAGCTACCTGAGGATCCAACCGGGCGGCGAGAAGATCGCCGTCGTCGTGAACTTCGCGGGCGTCCCGCACGAGGGCTACCGCCTGGGCCTGCCCGAGGCCGGCTACTGGCATGAGCTGATCAACACCGACGCCGAGGACTACGGCGGCTCAGGGGTCGGGAACCTCGGCCGCGTCCGCGCCGAGGAGGTGCCGTGGAGCGGCCAGCCGTGCTCGGCCGAGATCCG
>JAISIU010000325.1 GCA_031261885.1 Bifidobacteriaceae bacterium | reverse complement strand
ACCCCGGACTCGGTCATCTCGCCGATGAGGTCGTTGCCCTCACGCGTGCGCTCGCCGACGCCCGCGAACACCGAGACGCCGTTGTGGCCGAACGCCACGCGGTGGATCATCTCCTGGATCAGCACGGTCTTGCCGACGCCGGCGCCGCCGAACAGGCCGATCTTGCCGCCCTCGACGTACGGCGTCAGGAGGTCGATCACCTTGATGCCCGTCTCGAACATCTTGGTCTGGCCCTCGAGCTCGTCGAACGGCGGCGGGTCGCGGTGGATGCCCCAACGCTCCGTGACCTCGATCTTCTCGCCGGGCTTCGCGTTCAGGACGTCGCCCGTCACGTTGAAGACGTGGCCCTTCGTGACGTCGCCGACCGGCACCGAGATCGGGCCGCCCGTGTCCGTCACGGGCGCGCCGCGCACGAGGCCGTCGGTCGGCTTCAGCGAGATCGCGCGCACGAGGTTGTCGCCGAGGTGCTGCTCCACCTCGAGCGTGATCGTCTCGTGATCCGCCTCGCCCTCGCCCTGGCCAGTCAGGTTGATCTCAACGGTCAGCGCGTTGTAGAGCTCGGGCAGCATGTCGCTCGGGAACTCGATGTCGACGACCGGGCCGATCACGCGGACCACGCGGCCCGCGGCCCCCGGCCGCTTGGCCGGGGACGGCTGGGACTCGGGCGTCTTCCCGCTCACGTTCCCTGCGGCATCGGACACCTTGTGGGTCTTACCGGTGGACTTATTGCCGGGCATTCGCTCTAGGCTCCCTTCAGCGCGTCGGCGCCGGATACGATCTCGGAGATCTCGTTCGTGATCTCCGCTTGGCGGGCCTGGTTGGCCAGGCGCGTGTAGTTGCGGATCAGGTCCTCCGCGTTGTCCGTGGCCGTGTGCATGGCCCGCTGGCGCGCGGCCAGCTCCGAGGCGGCGGACTGGAGGAGGCAGTCGCCGATGCGGCCGCGGATGTAGCTGGGCAGCAGCGCCTGGAGGACGGCCTCCGTGCTCGGCTCGAACTCGTAGAGCGGCAGGGGCTCCTGGCCGGCGGGGGCCACGCCCTCGACGATCTCGAGCGGCAGCATGCGGATCAGCTGCGGCACCTGGCTCACCATGTTCTTGTAATGCGTGTAGGCGATGTGGATCTCGGCGACCCCGCCCTCGCCGGCGGCGGCCGTGAACCGGGCCAGCAGCGCGTCCGCGATCTCCATGGCCAGTTCCGGCGTGGGGGCGTCGGAATGCCCCGTCCAGGCCTGCTCCACGGGGATGTCGCGGAAGTCGTAATAGCTGGCGCCGCGCCGGCCCACGACGTAGCGGATCGCGTGGTGGCCCGTGGCCTCCAGCTCGCTGATCCGCTGCTCCGCCGCGCGGATCACGGTCGAGTTGAACCCGCCGCACATGCCGCGGTCCGCGGTCACGACGAGCACCGCGACGTCCGCGGTGTCCGTCCGCTCGGTGAGCAGCGGGTGGTGGACGTCCTTGCCGACGTGCGCGGCCGCGGCCGAGACCGCCCGCGTCATGGCACGCGTGTACGGCCACGACGCCTCCGCCTTGGCGCGGGCGCGGCTGATCCGGGACGCGGCGATCATCTCCATGGCCCGGAAGATCTTCTGCAGACCCTGGGTGGAGTGGATGCGCGCCCGGTAGACGCGTTGCTGACCGGCCAATCCTCAGCCCTTCTTCTGGACGACGATCTGTTCCTGGACGCGTTCGGCCTCAGGCTCCTCGCCCTCGGCCTCGCCGTCCGCGGGGCCGCCGATGCCGTTGGCGGCCTTGAATTGGGCCGTGAACGCCTCGGCGGCCTTCTTCAGCTCCTCCTCGGACTCGGCCGGCATCTGGCCCGTCTCCTCGATGGTCTTCATGACGCCGGTGGTGCGGTCGACGTACTCGAGGAGTTCCGTCTCGAAGGCGTGGACCTGGTCGAGCGGGATCTCGTCGCAGTAGCCCTTGGAGCCGGCCCAGATCGAGACCACCTGCTGCGAGACCGTGTACGGCGTGCCCTGCGGCTGCTTCAGCAGCTCCATGAGGCGCGCGCCGCGCGTCAGCTGCCGGCGGCTCGCCTGGTCGAGGTCCGAGGCGAACATCGAGAACGCCTCCAGCGACCGGTACTGCGCCAGGTCGATCTTCAGCGTGCCGGCCACCTTCTTCATGGCCTTCACCTGGGCGCTGCCGCCGACGCGGGACACCGAGATGCCGACGTCCACGGCCGGGCGCTGGTTCGCGTTGAACAGGTCCGACTGGAGGAAGATCTGCCCGTCCGTGATCGAGATGACGTTGGTCGGGATGTAGGCGGAGACGTCGTTGGCCTTGGTCTCGATGATCGGCAGGCCCGTCATGGAGCCGCCGCCCATCTCGTCCGAGAGCTTGGCGCAGCGCTCCAGCAGCCGGGAGTGGAGGTAGAAGACGTCGCCCGGGTAGGCCTCGCGCCCCGGCGGCCGGCGCAGCAGCAGCGACACGGCGCGGTAGGCCTCCGCCTGCTTGGAGAGGTCGTCGAACACGATGAGCACGTGCTTGCCACCGTACATCCAGTGCTGGCCGATGGCCGAGCCCGTGTACGGCGCGAGGTACTTGAAGCCGGCCGGGTCCGAGGCCGGCGAGGCCACGATCGTGGTGTACGGCATGGCGCCCGCGTCCGCCAGCGTCTGCCTGACGCCCGCGATCGTGGAGCCCTTCTGGCCGATCGCGACGTAGATGCAGCGCACCTGCTTGTTCACGTCGCCGCTCTCCCAGTTGGCCTTCTGGTTGATGATCGTGTCCGTCGCGATGGCCGTCTTGCCGGTGCCGCGGTCGCCGATGATCAGCTGGCGTTGGCCGCGGCCGATCGGGATCATCGCGTCGATCGCCTTGAGGCCCGTCTGCAGCGGTTCGTGGACCGAGCGGCGCTGCATGACGCCGGGAGCCTGCAGCTCCAGCGCGCGGCGGCCCTCGGCGGCGATGTCGCCGAGCCCGTCGAGGGGCCGCCCCAGCGGGTCGACGACGCGGCCGAGGTAGCCGTCGCCGACCGGGACGCTCAGCACCTCGCCCGTGCGCTGCACCTCCTGGCCCTCTTCGATGCCGCCGTACTCGCCGAGGATGATGACGCCGATGGACCTGACGTCGAGGTTCTGGGCCAGCCCTAGCGTGCCGTCCTCGAAGCGCAGCAGCTCATTGGCCATGCAGCCGGGTAGGCCCTCGACCTGGGCGATGCCGTCGCCCGTCATGAGGACGTGGCCCGTCTCCTGGGCCTCGACGGCGGGCGCCTCGTAACCCGCGACGAAGGCGTCGAGCGCTGAGCGTATCGCCTCTGAGCTGATCGTGAGCTCGGTCATGGTGTTCCGTTCTCTCCTTGGGTCTCGCCGGCTCGTCCCTCCCGCTGGGGGGGTCGGTGTCCGGCGATGGCGTCACTTCGGTTGGCTGGGTTGGTCGATGGCGGCCCGTCAGGTGGGCGCCGCGACCACTCCTTGGTGTTTGAGGTCCTCGATGCGTCCCCTGACGGTCGCGTCGACGACGTCGTCCGCGACCGTGACGCGGAGCCCGCCGATGACCGAGGGGTCGACCGCGCAGTTGAGCCGCACGCGCCGGCCGTAGGCGGCGTCGAGGCAGTGCTTGAGCCGGTCGAGGCGCGGCCCGTCCAGCGGGTGGGCCGTGACGACGTGGCCGACGAGTTGGCCGTACCGGCCCGCGGCCTCGCGCTCGACGCGGAGGATGGCCGTCATGGGCAGGCGGCCGCGGTTGCCGGTCGCGATGATGCGGACGATGAGGTTCACGGTGCGGTGGTGCAGCTTGCCGTCGAACAGCTCGTGCAGGACCCGGGCCTTGACCTGGGCCGGCAGCGTGGCGTCCGCCAGGTAGGCGCGGATGTCGCGCTGGGACCTGAGGAAGCGTTCGGCCGCGAACAGCTCCTGTTCGAACTCCGAGAGCGTCTCGGCCGATTCGATGGCGGAGAGGGCCGCGTCGAGCGCGAGGTCGTCGATCGCCTCCGGCAGGTCCTCGTCGTAGGACCAGCGGCTGGCCGCGGCCTGGGCGACGAGGTCCTGCGCGCGGTGGCCGAAGCCTTCCGTGAGGCGGCGCGCCAGACTTGCCTTCTGCTCCCCCGGCCAGTTCGGGTTGGCCAGGTCCTGGAGCAGCGCCGGCGAGCCGTCGATGGCGTCAACCACCAGGCACAGCTGCCGGGCGAACTCCCACCAGGCTTCCGTGGTCGAGCCGGTGTGTGCCGCCAGCCGGGCCCGGAGGAGGTCGCGTGAGACAAGTGAGGCGCCGCGCATCAGGCCTCCGCTCCGGCGGCGGACGAGGCCTTCTGGCCGTCCGTCGCCTCGCTGGTCTCGAGTTCGGCGATGAAGCGGTCGACGACGCGGCCGGCCAGCTTCGAGTCCGTCAGGGATTCGCCGACGATGCGTTCGGCCAGCTGGATGGCGAGGTCGCCGACCTGCTTCTGGAGGCGGGCCTCCGCCTCGCGGCGTTCGGCCTCGATCTCCACGCGTGCCTGGTCGAGGATGTGTTGGCGTTCGGCGTTCGCGTCCTCGCGGGCCTTGGCGAGGATCGCGGAGGCTTCCTCGGTGGCGGCCTCGCGGGCGCGGCCGGCGTCCGCCAACTGTTCCGTGACCTGCTCCTCGGCCTGCTTCTGGACGACCTTGGCGGTCTCCTCGGCCTGCGTGGCGCGCTCGATGGAACCCTCGATCTGGTCGTGGCGCTCGTCGAGCGTCGCGAGGAACTTGGGAACCACGAGTTTCCACACGATCCCGCCGATGAGCAGCAACGAGACGACCGAGAGGATCACCTCGCCCCACGGCGGCAGGAACAGGTTGATGCCCTGAGGGGCACCCTCGGCGAGCGGGATCACTTGAACAGGAAGCCCGCGACGAGGCCGATCAGGCCGAGGGCCTCGACCAGAGCGGCGCCGATGAACATGTTGGCGCGCAGCAGGCCCGAGACCTCCGGCTGGCGGGCCGTGGCCTCCTGGGTCTTGGCGACCAGCAGGCCGATGCCGATGCCGGGGCCGATTGCGGCGATGCCGTAGCCGATTGTCGCGATGTTGCCGGACACCGCAGCGAGAATATCCACGAGGGTTTCCTTCCTAGTTGTGGACTGTGCCAGTCCGGTTGTCGGTGGAGGCGCCGGCCGGCGCCAGGGCGCGGGCCATCAGTGCTCCTCCAGTGCGAGTGAGATGTACACGCTGGTCAGCAGCGCGAAGATGTAGGCCTGCAGGGCCGCGACGAAGATCTCGAAGGCCGTGAAGGCGATGACGGCCGCGAACGAGACGACGGCCACGCCCTTGAGCGCCGCGGCCGCGTGCAGCAGCAGGTACTCGGTCATGACGTAGAAGGCGGCCAACAGGAAGTGGCCGGAGATCATGTTGGCCATGAGACGGATGGTCAGCGTGAACGGCCGGAGCACGAACGTCGAGATGAACTCGATGGGCGTGAGGATGATGTAGAGCAGCTTCGGGGCGCCGGCGGGGAACAGCGCGGCCTTGAAGTAGTGGCCCGCGCCGTGGGCGCGAATACCGGCCACGATGAACGCGACCCAGGCGATGATCGCGAGCACCAGCGGCATCGCGACGACGCCGTTCGAGGACACGTTGAAGAACGGTATGACGCCCGTGATGTTCAGCGCGAGGACCGTGAAGAAAATCGTCGCGATGAGCGGCAGGTAGCGCCGCCCGGCCTCCTCCCCCAATATCTCGTCCGCGATCTGCTTCTTCACGAAGTTGACGCAGTATTCGAAAATGCCGGAGGCCCTGGTGGGGACGACTTTCAGTGAGCGCGCGCCGAGGATGAGCAGCACCGCGAGGATGATGATCGCGACGAGCCGGACGAGGCCGACCCGGTTCAGTGGGAGCAGGCCGCCGCCACCGATGAAGTCCGGCGGGAAGAAGTCGTCCAGCGTGGGCCAGTCCGGCCCAGAACTCTTCGCCTGGAGCACGGCCGGTAGCACCGCTGGGAGCGCCGCTGCTTGCACCAGTATCGACACGAGATGAAGCTCCTCGGGTTGTGCCCTCGATTGAATCTGCCCGTACAGCCCCGATTGCGCCCGGGGTTCCGCTCCGGGCACGTGCGTTGTGCGTCGGGACGATTACCCGGGGTGGTGACGGGTTAGGGGGCCGGCACCACTAGGTGGGTTTTCACTTCACGCCAGTCGGTGGCTGACAGGGCCACGCTAGCACGGCGGAACCGCTCGTCTCATCCGGCCGAGAAACGTTTGTGCTCAGCCAAGTTCCCGATCGTGATATTTCTCACATTGTTTTTCCAGGTCACGCGGTTGCGATGAACAGCGCTGAATTCGCTTAGAGCTTCATTCGCTCAGAGAGAACACCGGCATCATCCGTAGAAGACGCGTTCGAACACCGCCCGGGCCCGGCGCGCGGCGCGCAGGTGGTCCTCCACGAGCTGGTCGTGGGAGCCGGGCCCGTACCCGAGCAGCCGCCCCACCCCGGCCAACGTCCGCCGCTCGTGCGGCAGCACGTCCGCCGACTTCGAGACGCGGCCCGACCACAGCACGTTCGCTTCGCGGATGGCCGTGGCCTGGACGTACGCCTCGGCCAGCACGTCACGGTCCGCCCC
>JAISIU010000128.1 GCA_031261885.1 Bifidobacteriaceae bacterium | reverse complement strand
CCGAGCTCGCGGGCGCGGGCGCGGGCGGCCAGTTGGGCGGGGCCTTCGGGTTGAAACTCCTCCGTGAACGCCCAGTTGGCGAGCCGGTCCGGTCTCATTGCGCTCCCCTCGCGCACCTTCGGTACGCAGCTATCGGCGTCGCGATGGCGTGCGCGACGATCTCGGCCGCCATGCTAAGTCGCGACGCGGGCGCGCCGCATGAGGCACGCCGCTTGAAAGTTTCGCTCTCAGAGGACTAGATTGTTTTCAACCGTTAGACATCCCCGTGGTGAGCGCCCTGACGCCATGGAAAATCCGCCTAAACGGCCCCCCGATGGGAGGTGTCAACGTTGGAAGAGCTCCAAGCGCCAGCAACGCAGCTCACGAGCGCCCCAGCCCCCGGAACCCCCGTTCCGTCATGGGATGAGATCGTCCGCTCATCCGGCCAACGCGTGTTCCGACTGGCCTATCGCCTGACCGGTAACGTGCACGATGCCGAGGACCTTGCCCAAGAGGCATTCGTCCGCGTGTTCCGTGCCCTCGGAAGCTTTCAACCGGGCAACCTCGACGCCTGGATCCACCGCATCACCGTCAACCTGTTCTACGACCAGGTCCGCCACAACTCGAAGATCCGCATGGAGCCCGTCGGTGAGGACGCCGAGCGCGTCTCCGACAGCTACGAGACGCCAGAGCGCCAATTCGAGATGCGCAACCTCGACCGAGACGTGCAGCAGGCGCTCGACTCACTGTCCCCCGAGTTCCGCGTCGTGGTCGTCCTGTGCGACATTCAGGGCCTGTCCTATGAGGAGATCGCCGAGATCACCGGGTGCAAGATCGGTACGGTCCGTTCGCGCATCCACCGCGCCAGGGCCCAGCTCAGGGTCGCGTTGGCGCACCGCGCCGCCACTCCGGCCGAACCGACTGCCGCGCCCGGCCGGAAGGCTGGGCGGTCGCACCTCGTCGGGAGCCACGCATGACTGAACACATCGGCGAGGGCGCCGGCGCCTTCGCCGATGGGGAATTGCCGCCGGAACAGATGGCCTGGGCGTGGGCCCACTACCGTGCCTGCCCACTGTGCCGTCAGATCGTCGACGACCAGGTCGCGGTCCGCACGGTACTGCGTGGCACCACCGGGCCTCACATCACCCCCGAGATGCTCAGGGGATTCAACAAGGTCTCGCCGAGCACCGCGCAGGTGGCCGCCGACCCGTTCCTGAAGATCGTCTCCGGCCTCGAGGACGAGCTCGATCTGCCCGACGAGTTCCGCCGCGCGGTCAGCGCCGACTCCGGGCTCTCGGGCGCCGACCAGGCCCGTACCGTCGCCAAGCTCGCGGCCGTGCCGCAGGTGCGGCACCACCCGCCGCGCCACGTCCCGGGCGGCTCCGGGCCGTCCCAGTCGATCAGGAAGCGGCGCCAGTTCAAGCGCCGCCGCCGCCTCGTGGGGCTCACCGGAACGCTCGCGCTGGTCTGCGCGCTGGCCATGAGCGCTGTGTTCATGCTCGGCAACTGGTACACGAGCGCCGACGCGGCGATCTCCGGCATCCAGATCCTGGCGCACGTCAACTCCGCTCAAGCCGGCGCGGCCAACGAGTCGTGGACCAAGCCGGAGACCGTGGCGTCCTCCGACGCCGTCCTCGACTGGATGAGGTCGAACGGCTGGTCCGCGCCCGCGACGCTGCCGCACGGCTATTACATCTCCTTCTTCTCGCCGATGCACTACCAAGGCGAGAACTTCGTCCTGCTCGACATCGCGACGCCATCGGGCAATGTGTGGGTCAACGCCCATCACGCCCGCGTCAACGGCAACGACCTGGAGGACGTCAAGACGAGCACGCTCGGCGGCCGCACGCTGTATTGGGAGAACCCGGGAGCCCACGGCGCGGCGCCGACCACCGGCAACCCGCAGGTGTGCATGAGCGAGCTGTCCGGCATCTGGACCACGGGCAACGACGTGTGGGCCTTCGTCTCCGACGCCGGGTGCGATGAGCTGGCCGCGATCATCGACGCGACGCCGCCTCCCAAACCGTTCACGGTCGGCGTCCAGCTGCAGCGGGGCTGGATGGTCATTGAGCAGCGGATGGACTGGCTCTGACGACTGCTCTACCCGGGCCGCGGGACGCAAAGAATCCGTGACCGTTAACGGCCCGGGGGAGACACATTGCTGATTCTTGGCATACGATGCAGTAATGGCAAGAATCCATCTCGCTGAAGACGATGCGGCGATTGCCGAGCCCCTGGCTCGTGCACTCGGCCGCGAGGGGTATGAGGTCACGGTCCATGGCACGGGCCAGAGCCTCCTCGACGCCGTGGACACCGCCGACCTCGTGATCCTCGACCTGGGGCTCCCCGACATGGACGGCCTCGACGTCGCCCGTTCGATCCGCTCCCACGGCCTGCCCGTCCCGATTTTGATCCTGACCGCCCGCGCCGATGAAGTGGACACCGTCGTCGGGCTCGACGCCGGCGCCGACGACTACGTGACCAAGCCCTTCCGCCTGGCCGAACTGCTGGCCCGCGTCCGGGCACTGCTGCGCCGCACCTCGGCCGACGGCGACGGCGACGACCTCGCGGCCCAAGACGTCCGCATCGACCTCGGAGCCCGCCGCGCCTTCGTCGGCGACCGCGAACTGCACCTGACGGCCCGCGAATTCGACCTGCTGCGCGTGCTCGTGAAGAACGCCGGCTCGATGGTCTCGCGCGACGCCCTCATGCGTGAAGTCTGGGGCTCGGACCCCACGAGCTCCACGAAGACCCTCGACATGCACGTGTCCTGGCTGCGCCGCAAGCTCGGCGACGACCCGAACACGCCGCGTTACATCGCGACCATCCGGGGAATGGGCTTCCGGTTCGAGGACGGGTCCTGACCGGCCGGGAGTGACGGGGCATCATGCATCGCCGGATCCGGCTCGCCACCATCGTCTCCGTGCTGGTGGCCGTCGTGCTCTTGGGCGTCCCCCTCGTGATCTTCGCGATCCAGGTGACGCAGCGCGCGACCCTCTCCGAACTCCAGGGCCGCATCTCGACCCTCGCCCGCGTGGTCGACTCCAGCTCGGACATCGGCTTCGACGTCAACAAGGACATGATCGACGACTACGCCGACGGCAGCGTCGGCCGGTTGTCCGCCCACGTCACGATCACGCTCCCCGACGGCGCCACCGTCCAGGGCGGCCCCACGGTCGGCAAGCCGTCCATCACGAAGTTCACGCACACCGCGGGCGGCGCCGACATCGACTACTCCTACTCGTGGTGGCGGCTGCAACGCCTGTCCGCCTGGGGCCCGGGCCTCGTGCTCGTGGCCGCGGCCGTCGCGATCGCGGCCGGCGTCGCGATGGCGCAGTTCCAGGCCAAGCGATTGACCCAGCCGCTCGTCTACCTGGCGGCCTCGGCCGAACAGGCCGGGTCCGGGCAGGTACGCCCCAGGCTCAAGGCCTCGGGCATCGAGGAGATCGACCTCGTCGCGGAGGAACTGAGCCGCAGCGCCGAACGCATGGCCCGCCGCCTCGCGGCCGAACGCGAGTTCGCGGCCGACGCCTACCACCAGCTCCGCACGCCGCTGACGGCCCTATCGATGCGCCTCGAGGAGATCGAGGGCGTGACCGACCAACCCGAGGTGGCCGAGGAGGCGCGGGTCTCCCTCGAACAGATCGAGCGCCTCACGCAGACGATCAACGAACTGCTCGGCCGCTCCAGCCGCGAATCGAGGTCGGACTCGATCGA
>JAISIU010000112.1 GCA_031261885.1 Bifidobacteriaceae bacterium | reverse complement strand
ACCGCCATCGGAACGTTAGTACGACCTGCTACAACAGGACTTTGCCACGCGTTCATTTTGGAATCTAGGTCAATCTGTGCGGTGAATTGGTCATAGGGCGAGGCAGTACCCCATTTCGTGTCGACGACAGCCAGTGTCGCACGGAACTGATCACATTTGCCATCCGTTCGGTACACGAGGCGCTCCCGTGCACTGTCCAGAACGATCGCCCCGAAATAGCGTGTGCCCTGAACAACGACTGTCTCATTCTGGCTTCCTAAGGAGGATGAATCCCATTTGACTGGTGAATTTAGCGAGTACGAAGGTGAGAACCAGCCGTAGACGTTCACTGACCCGGCGGCGGCTTCCGCGGGCGCTACGCCCATCTTTGCTGCACCGTTTACAAAGACCCGGAGTGACAGATTCGAACCTGGCGTGGTCATGACACCTGCCACGGAAAAGGTCCGGTTGGGGAGAACCGATGCGGTCCCAACACCAGCCCAGTTTCGGCCAGACCACTGTTGAAGCGTGACGACGGTACCGACGAGGCCAGGAGAAGCCACGCCCGTGACGGTGACGGACCCACCCGCGTCGAGCATCCGGGGCACGGTCGACGTGACTGTCAGGCTCTGGGTCGCGCTCACCGTCTTCACCTTGGAGATGCTGGGGCGGACGTGCTTCCCGCCGGTGACGCTGGCTTGAAAGTCGGTATGCTTCGCAACCATGGCTGTGGCAACCCACTTGCCCGTGGCGGACGTCTTGACCGTGCGCAGAGTCTTCCAGCCGGTGCCGGGAGTGCGCTGCTGGACTTTGACCTTGACCCGCTTGACGGGCTTCTTCGTGGACGAGTCCTTGACCGTGCCGGAGATCTTGGCCAGCGAGCCAGACGCGACAGTTGCAGGCGCGGTGATCGTGATCTTGGCTTTGGCTTTCGCGGCGGCGTCGGCCGGGATCGCGGGGACAGCCGCAGCGAGACCGACGGTCAGGCCGAGGGCAACGGTGGCGACGATTCCGCGTCGCCTCAGAGTGGATCGGTGGGTGCGGCCCGCAGGATTGGTCGCGCTCATGGTGATTGTTTTCCTTCTCAGGTGTGACGGGACGCCCAGGCCCGGTGGCAGACCTCAGGCTATGACAGGCATGGTCGGGGTGCCGTTGCGCTAACGGCCACCAACCGTCGCCTATTCCTCAACCGGGAAACGCCTCTGATAGACCACCACAACCAGTGCGTCAGACGTTGAAGCCCAGGGCCCTCAGTTGGGCGCGGCCGGCCTGCGTGATGCGGTCAGGACCCCACGGCGGCATCCACACCCAGTTGATCGTCAGCTCCGATACCAGGCCCTCGACGGCCATCTGGGCCTGGGCCTCCAGCACGTCCGTCAGCGGGCAGCCGGCCGAGGTCAGCGTCATGTCGACGCGCGCCTTGTCGCCGTCGATCGTCACGCCGTACAGCAGCCCGAGGTCCACGACGTTGATACCGAGCTCCGGGTCCACGACGTCCTTCAACGCCTCGATGACGTCCTCACCCGTCACCTCTGCCGGTGCGGCATCGGTGCCCGCGCTCTGCCCGGTTTGGGCGGAAACAGTGGACGATGCCGGAGCGGAACCATCCGCTGCAGCGCCGCCGTTCGTTGCGGCGTCGCCACAGTGGATGGCGACGCTACCCGCCCGGGCGGCGCCGCCATCGGCCACGTACCCGCCCGACGGACGCCCGATGGCGTGGTACGGGTCCTTGGGCGGCGCGCCGTGCATCTCCGGCAGGTCGATGGGCGGCACTCCCCCGGTCCAGCGGCTCGGCGCGGCCGGCACCTGTTCCGCCTGGCCGGCCTGACTCGTCTCGCTCATTCCCATCCCTCCGGGATCTGGGCCGGCGTGTGGTCCCCGGCCTTGGCCTTCGCGGCCGCGTCCTTCAGCGCCATCCAGCCGAGCAGCGCGCATTTGACGCGCATCGGGAACTGGGAGACGCCCTCGAAGGCCATCGCGTCGCCGAGCGCGTCGGCGGCCGCGTCGTCGTCGAAGCCCTGGCCGCGCGTGTGCATGAGCTCCGTGAAGTCGGCCGACAGCGTGGCCGCCTCCTCCAGGGTCTTGCCGCGCACGAGGTCCGTCATGACCGACAGTGAGGCCTGGGAGATCGAGCAGCCCGAGCCCTCCCAGCTGACGTCCTCCAAAACGTCGCCGGGGCCGAGCGTCACGTGCAGCCGGACCTGGTCGCCGCACGTCGTGTTCACCTGAAAAGACTCGCCGCCGTAGTCCGCCTTGAGCGGTTTGCCGTGCGGCGCCTTCGAATGTTCGAGGATGAGCTGTTGGTACAGCTGGTCGAGCGCTCCCATGGCCTCACTCTCCCTCCGCGCCGGCGGCGCCGGTCAGGCCGAAGTAGGGCCTGACCTGGGCCAACGCCTGGCCGAACCGGTCGATCTCGGCCAGCGTGTTGTAGAACGCGAGCGACGCCCGCGTCGAGGCCCGAACTCCGAGCTTGCGGTGGACGGGCATGGCGCAGTGGTGGCCGACGCGCACGGCGATGCCGGCCGCGTCGAGCACCTGGCCGGCGTCGTGCGGGTGGACGCCGTCGATCGCGAGCGACGCCACGCCGAGACGGTCGGTCTGGTCCGCCGGCCCGAGCAGCCGCACCCCGGGGACGCCCGCCACGGCCTCCAACAGGCGCGCGGTGAGCCGCTCCTCGTACTCGGCGATCCGGGCCATGCCGCCCACGTCCTCGTCGAGATAGTCGAGCGCGGCCGCCCAGCCGACGGCCTCGGCCACCGGCTGTGTCCCGGCCTCGAAACGGGCCGGCGCCGGCAGGTAGGTGGTGCCCCTCATCGTCACGGCCTGCACCATGCCGCCGCCCGTGAAGGCCGGGGGCAGGGCGGCCAGCAGCTCCGGCCGCCCGTACAGGGCGCCGATGCCGCCGGGGCCGAACATCTTGTGCGCCCCGAACGCCGCGAAATCGACGCCGAGCGGCACACCGGCCGCGGCCGAGACATCGCCGGACGCCGGCTGGTCACCGAGGCACAGCGGCAGGTGGGGCGCCGACTGGGCCGCGTCCATGACGGCGATGGCCCCAACCTGATGGGCCGCGCGGACGAACGCCTGGACGTCCGTGACCGCGCCCGTCACGTTCGACACGTGCGTGAACGCGAGCACGCGTGTCCGTTCCGTCACGAGCTCGTCGAGCTGGGCCAGGTCGAGCCGCCCGTTCGGCAGCACCGGCACCCAGGCCAGTTCCGCGCCGAGCTGGGCGGCGAGCCGCTGCCACGGCACGAGGTTCGCGTGGTGCTCCGCCTCCGTCACGACGATGCGGTCACCGGGCCGGATGACGAGCCCCGGCGCGGAGCTCGGCACGGGGCCGGCCGTCTCGCCGCCGGCCAGGTTCCGTAAAGCAATGGTCAGCAGGTTCACAGCCGCCGTGGTGCCGGACGTGAAGACGATCGCCTCCGGGGCCGGCGCCCCGACGAACCGCGCGACGCGCGCCCGCGCCCCCTCGAACGCCTCCGTCGCCTCGCTGGCGAGCGTGTGCGCGCCGCGGTGGACGCCCGCGTTGGAACGTTCGACGAACTCTGCCATGGCCCGGATGACGCGCCGCGGCCGCTGGGCTGTGGCCCCCGAGTCGAGGTAGGCCAGCGGCTGGCTGCCCACCTCGCGGCCCAAGATCGGGAAGTCCGAGCGCAGCCGCTCGACCTCGGCGTCCGTCAGCGGGCCCGGACTCCCGGCCGGGGACGCCGCCCCGCCGGCCGACGCCGCGCTGGTTCCTGCCGTCATCGTGCGCCCCTCACTTGCCCGCCGGGACGGCCGACGTGAAACGGTCGTAGCCCTCGGCCTCGAGGCGGTCAGCCAGCTCCGGCCCGCCGGACTCGGCGACGCGCCCGGCCACGAAGACGTGGACGAACTCCGGACGGATGTACTGGAGGATGCGCGTGTAGTGCGTGATCAGCAACAGGCCGAGGCCCGTCTCCTGCCGCGCCCGGTTGACGCCCTCGGAGCAGGTGCGCA
>JAISIU010000076.1 GCA_031261885.1 Bifidobacteriaceae bacterium | reverse complement strand
CTCGGTTGGCGCACGCGCCTCGAATTGGAGGTGGACGATGCCGGGCGGCCCGGCATGTTCCGGGCGCGCACCCACGACATCGTGCCCGTCCACGAGTTGCCGCTCGCGGTTCCGGCCATCCAGGAGGCGGGGATCCTCGGGCTCGAATGGAACCCCGGGGACCGGCTGCGCGTCGTGGCGCCGTCCGGCGAGCCGGGCGAGGCGTACGTGCTGTCGCACACGTCCCCGGGCGGGCCGCGCTGGGTCACCGAGCGCGTGGTCGCGGCCGCGCCCGATGACGGGCCCGAACCGTGGTCGATGACGTATCGCGTGCAGACGGGTGGTTTTTGGCAGATGCATCGGGCCTCTCCGGCCGTGCTCGTGACGGCGGCCCTGTCGGGGATCGGCGAGGCCGTGGACGGTGACTGGTGGCGGCGCGCCGCGCGGCCAGGGGCGGGACGTACCGGACACGTTGAGACGCCGATGACGGGTCTGACCGTGTGGGACCTGTACTCGGGGGCCGGGCTCTTCAGCGTCCCGCTGGCCCGCCTCGTGGGCGAATCCGGCCACGTCGAGGCCGTCGAGGCCGACCGTGGCGGCGCCGAGGCCGCCCGCCGCAACCTGGCCGCGTACGGATGGGCGCGCTCCCGGCGCGCCAAGGTGGAGGCCGCGCTGCCGGCTCTGCCGCGCCCCGACATCGTGCTCTTGGACCCGCCCCGCACGGGGGCGGGCACGAAGGTTTGCCGGGCGCTGGCGGACGCCGGGCCGCGCGTCATCGGCTATGTGGCGTGCGACCCGGCCGCGCTGGCACGTGACCTGGCCGTGCTGACGGGCGCCGGGTACCGGATCCGCACGCTGCGCGGGTTCGACCTGTTCCCCCACACCCACCACGTCGAGTGCGTCGCGGTGCTGGCCCGCTGACCAGGCCGCGCATGTGATCGAACTTACGTGGCGGCCCGGCCGTGCCGGTGCCAAGATAAAAACGGACCCCACAGACCGCATCGATATGAGAAAGCGAGACCCAATGGCCGTTTACACACTTCCCGACCTCCCGTATGACTACTCCGCGCTGGAGCCGTTCATCTCGGGCCGCATCATGGAGCTCCACCACGACAAGCACCACGCCACGTACGTGGCCGGCGCGAACACGGCGCTCGAGCAGATCGACGAGGCCAGCGCCTCCGGGAACCTCGGCGCGATCAACAAGCTGGAGAAGGACCTCGCGTTCAACCTGGCCGGCCACGTCAACCACTCGATCTTCTGGACCAACCTGGCCCCGAAGGCCGGCGGCGACCCGGACGGCGCGCTCGGCGAGGCGATCGCGGAGCGGTTCGGCGGCCCCGACAAGTTCCGCGCGCTGTTCACGGCCGTCGCCACGGGCGTCCAGGGGTCCGGTTGGGCCATGCTGTCCTGGGACCAGCTGTCGAAGCGGCTGATCGTGGAGCAGGTCTATGACCACCAGTCGAACCGCGCCACGAGCTCGGTGCCGCTGCTCGTGCTCGACATGTGGGAGCACGCCTTCTACCTGGACTACCAGAACGTCAAGGCCGACTATGTGAAGGCCTTCTGGAACGTCATCAACTGGGACAACGTGGCCGCCCGCTTCGAGGCCGCGAAGAAGGGCGCCCCGGTGATCGCCGCCTGACCGGCTACCACACGCACACGCAGGGGCCGCCGCGGTTCCTCCTCGCCTTGGAGGGACCGCGGCGGCCCCTGTTTGCGTTGCGGTCCGTCGGCCGTGGTCTCGACGGCCACCCAGCCTCAGGCCTACATAAGTCCCGCCCCGACCGGCGCCCTCACAAGTTCAGCCAGAGCCAGTAAATGCCGCTCAGGAGCAAAGCCACGACGAAGATGATCGTGCCGACGAAAGCCGGGCCGAAGAGCACGCTCTCGTCGAACATCCAACCCAGCACCTCACGCCAGCCCTTGTGCCAAGGCATCACGTGTTTGGCCCGCCGCCACCCTCGAAGACGGTGGAAGATTTCCAGTGTTAGCTCGTCTCGCGGAACGTCCGGTTCTCTGGTATGCCGCACCGGAACGACCATCGGGTCCGCACCCTCCGACAGCACTTCGTCGTGTCTCGTCTCATCTCGGCCCCTGGCGTTCACAGGAACTTCCAGCCGACGATGGTTGCCACGAGCCAACACGCTGCCATCACGACAGCCGCCGCCAAGACGAACGCACTGACCACCACACCGAAACGGTTGATCGAGTTTTCCGCCAGAAAAGCAGTCCATGCCTCGTTCGCGTGTGGGTTCCACGGAAGAAGATAACGCATGCGCATCCACCAGCGGAGTTTCGTGAAGTTTTCAACCTTGTCTTCAACCTCGACCTTTACCGGAACCACCATTGGGTCCGGATTGGGATCAAGCTGCTGTTCAGGCGCTTCCTCAGTGTCGCTTACCTCGCGACACCGGTGCATGTTCCGGTCTTGTTCCATTGCAGCCTCAACTACCTCTCCGTCCCATCCGGGTAAATCCCCGCAGAACGGGCCCATTGCCCACTCAGTGCGTTCCAGTCTGGCCCCGCGTTCCTCGCAACCGACACCAGGCTCTCAACAGCCCCAATGAGAGCCGCGGTCACCCCTCCGATGACGGGCCCCGCTTCACTGGCCACCGCGCCGATAACCGTCGGAGCCACCGTCGCAGCCGCAGTTTCCGCGAACTTCTTCGCGCTCGTAGGTCGCGAAGCGGCAACGATCAGTTGCGCGATGTCCCCCGCATAACCCAAATCCTTCAGCCCTGCTCCCAACCCGGACGCCAAGAAGCTTCTCGAGAACTTCTCGCCAGTTGCCGCCCCGAACTCGTTGAAACCCCCGATCACGGGCATGGGGTCGGCCTCCACGGACTCCGCGCCTTCGATCAGCGTCGCAGCGCCGTCTTGGAGGTTGTAGGACTGGTGGGTCATCTTTTGCCAGACGGCTTCGTAAGTCTCCTCCGCGCTGGCCGAGTTCGTGCCCAGGACCCAGTTACGCACCTGGTCCCGGTTCGACCGGTCGATGTTGCCCGTCACCTTCGGGTACACCGGCGGCTTGAACACCGTTAGACCCTCCAACCGCAGCATCGGCCGCTCCGACCACTCGGCGTCGAGCCCGTACTGCACGCACAGCGCCCGTTCCGCGCCGATCTCATCGTCGATCAGGTCCAGGAACCGCTCAGCCTTCCCCTGCGCCGTCCTCACCGACGCCGCATAGTCCGCAATATGCGAAGCCTGCTGCTTCACCGTCTGGGCCAACACCTCGATATGAGGACCCAACCGGGCGATCCCCGCCTTGAACGCGGCCGCCGCCGGACCCACCCAATAGTCCTCGTCCTCGATCGACTTCTTCAGATCCGCATCAAGGTTGTTCAACAGGTCCGGGAACCGGTCCAGGTACCGGACCAGGTTGTCGAGCCCACCGGCGTCCACGTCGATCTTGACCTCGAACGACGCCGGGAGGTTCGCCTCAGCCATCACTCACCATCCGGGGCGTACGGCCCGCCGTGCATCAGGTCCTGCATGAACGTGTACATCG